>JAEORJ010000174.1 GCA_016840945.1 Candidatus Gerdarchaeota archaeon | reverse complement strand
TAGATTAGAAGTATATTTGGAGATTTTAAAAAGACTCCCATCTTCTCTCCAAACAATGATAATCTGATCATTATCCGTATAAGCTATTTTTGGATGTGATACTTCTCCTGTTGGTCCTGAAATAGTATAATCATAATCATTTTTAGCTGTAATTTTGCTTTCAATAAATGATTCACCAGTTTCAGTTTTACAATTGTTTAAATTGTCGAGTTTTTCTCCAGTTATTAAAGAATTTATTTGCATTGAATTAAGTGACATTAAGATTAATACTAAAATTAAGGTGGCATTAATCTTAGTGGTTTTTTTCATTACTAAAAGCAACCATTGATGATAGATTTGTTTGATATATTATCTGTAAATAAAATTAATAAGTAATTTGAATTCCATTTATTTTTTTTTGGAATTACATATTCTACTTTAAAACTCTACAATATCCTTTAATCTTTTCGCATTTTCCACGGAGAAATTTGCATCGCCATAAATAGGTGCACTGCCAGCGAAACCACTTTTCTGAATATAGTCTTCTGATATTTTGATCAATTCTTCAGCTGTAAGTGTAGCCATTTTCTCGAGAGTATCTATGCCTGCTTCCAAATAGAGTCTTGCTCTTTTTGCTTTATGTCCAGGCACTCTTGCTAAATTAGATAATTTCGACAATTCCAATAATTTTTCAGCTGGTATATCAGTTTCTTCAGCAATTTTTTTTCTCCCTTCAATTGTTGCTCCTTTCTCTAGCATTTGTTGAGCTGTTACAATACCAATTTTCTTTAATCTCGTAATTATGTCTTTATCTACACCCATGAATTGTGAGAGTTTGTAAGTTTCTAAGCTAATAGCACCCATGTAGTCATTACATAAATATTCTATTTCCTCATTTTCTTTAAATCCATAATAATCTCTAATTGGTCTTAAATATTGATATGATTGGTAATTATTTTTACTTTTCATTATAAAATCCTTTAATTCTTCTGCTGTTATTTTATCCAAATCTTTGTGCCCTGTATGGTCATTCAGATAATCTTCCAACACAGCTAAAAGTCTTAAATAATATGGCGTTCCTCTATCTTTTCCCTTCTTTTTCAAGTATAAAATAAATCCTTCTTTATCCATTATTAACACCTAAAAACAATATAAAATAGGTATATTGTTAATATTATTTAAACTATAAGAGTAATCTTATTTGCATATATCCATGGTTCGAATCCGTACGGATTTACCATTATTTATATTTCATCTGGTTTTTTTATTCATATCACCTAATAGATATAATAAAGTCTATATATCTCACGCACTATATATCGTACATGTGATATATTATGATTAAAAGTTTAGTCAAAGATTTATTCAAATATTGTCCACCTGTGAGATATTGTCCTAATCACCCACAAAGAGTATATTGTCAATGTCATAATACTTGTAGTATTTGCGGGAGACCATTATTAGAGCTTACAAGAAGGTAACTTTTCTCAACAGATGATAATATTTTGTTAGAGCTATGAATTGTAATCCATATATTAAAACCGATAGGAAAATGAATGTCGTATTTCCTGCACGTCGAATATGTTCTCGTATTGGTCCTTGTAAAATTGATCCCACGATAACTGCGACCATGAAAACAAATTCACCCACAAAAAGAACAAGACATGAATAAGTTCCTAATTTGGGATATTGTTTTACCATGAAAAAAACGATTAGATAAACAATTGTTGTTGCGACCAAGAATGCTGAAGCTGAAAATATAAATTTATTATGCAATTTATAATCGATATCCACTGGTGTAAATGCTAATGCAACGTACATTCCGGCTTGTGCAATGCCAAAGATTGCACCTATTATACTCAAGATTTTAGTACTTTTTCTATTGGTGAAAATGATTACAAGAAATATAGGCAAGATGCCACAAAATGCAGACATTGAAAGTATTCCCGTCATAAATAATGCTCGTGAGATTGTATTATCTTCTCCATTTCGAGCTATGATTCTTCCCAAATCACTTATTGTTGTTTCTTGAAAATTAAATCCTACATAATCAGGATCACTATAGGTGCCCCCAGGATAGTAATAAATTGCTAGACTAAAGATAATTATTACAGAAAATGCCAAAGTAGCTGCAATTATTGAAACTATTTGAAGATATTTTTCTTTGGTCATTTGATTCTTTTTTACTAATTTATTATAATTTTTGAATCTTCTTACATGAAATTGTTTATTATTTCATCCATTGTGAGACTTTTAAATCACTCCAGCGTTTAATATCTCCTCTTCTCATAGCTTTAAAATCAGGGATTAAACGTATAACAAGTAAAATTACAATCCCCCAACCATGAACTAAAACTGCCCACGAACTCCAATAGGGATTTGGTACCGTGAAGATACAAAAGAGAGTATCAAGTAAAGCAACAATTATTGTGGCAGCTAATCCAGCCAGATAACTATATCGGATAATAACTAGAAATAATATTATAGACAATACCCAAACAAGATCGCCATAAGGATTAATTACAAACATTGATCCTAGTAATACCGCGAAACCTTTCCCTCCTTTAAATTTCATCCAAGGCATCCATAGATGTCCTGCATAAGCGCCAATGCCAGCTAGAGCTGTGCATAATATAGACAAATCACTTGAACCCATTGCTGTTGTTGATGCTAAATAGAATCTGGTAATAAATACTGCAAGAAAACCTTTGGTAATATCAAGAAATGAAGTTATTGTTGCCCAAAAATAGCCTGCTGATCGAATTGTGTTTCGTGAACTGACAGAACCTGAACCTTCTTGACGAACATCTTTTCCGGTTCTAAATTTTACAATTATCCATGCAAAGGGTAAGGATCCTAATAAATAACCAATTATTGGTGCCAGAAAATATTGGTACATCTAAATCACCTATTTACTATTTGCTAAATGTTGTCTTACAACTTTAATCATTTCTGCTGAATGGGTTCTTTTATTGGTTTCAAGATCAATGTAAGTGGAATTTTTCATTCTTTCATGAATTCTCATTGATATACCTCTCTCATGCATCTTATCCTGTTCCATACCAACTATGTAATTCCTTATTTCTATTTTTTCATACATATCAAGAAAATCATCCCAAGCGTTAGCATAAGCTGTAGCGCGCCATTTTTTAACATCCGCTTCTTCTAAAGCACGAATGTATTTCGCAGCTTGTTCGGGATCCTCACTTTTTTTCTTTCGAATCCACCATAACCAAATTGGTTTTGTTATCTTAAGAAAGCTATTAGGTACAAGATACATATAGATTCTAGATCCTCTAGGCATTTCTAACCTATGAACTGGTCCCACAAAATATGTTAGAAAAGATTCGAACTTTTTACTACCAAGACCATGAGCAGTATTTATGGTTCCAAATGAAGAACAGAAAACTATCATTTTCTTCTGATCAATCAGTAATGTTTCAATAACCTCTTGAATATCAGATGAAAACCTATCAATATTGAACTTTGCTTTTTTAACTACTTTACTTGAACCTTTTTCCCTAGTTTCAATATATACTATATCGAAATCTTTCATTGCTTCAAGAAGTACTTCATCCCATCCAGGAACAACAGTATTCCATCCTGCTACTAAAACAAAAGTAAAGCCATTATGAGCATCTATAGGAGCCTTTGATAGTAGAACTCTAATCTGCGAACCATCTGAAACAGTAATATAACGTTCTTCAGCATGTTCTTCAAATTCAGCTTTTAGAAACTTCTTGTAAGCTTCTTCTTCAGTTAGAGTCATGCAAAAAAAGGAAGAAAATAAGTTAATAACTATTGTGCCTACACTCAAAGTATTAGTAGCTACTAACTCATTTGTTTTAAACGAAATAGGATACGCTAATATATTAATTTGAATTCAATAAATCTTCAGATGTAGGACCAATCCATGCTAAACCTAATAAGCCTGGTCCCAGATGGACGCTTGAAGCAGGACCTGTTTCCCAGATTTCAATCTCGAATTTCTTGTTTGATACCTTTTGAAGATAATCCTTTAATTCTAATGCTCCGCCCATATTTGCTGAATGCATTATAGTAAAAGTTTCATTTTCTGGCAAGGAATTTACTAGCTTTTCTCCAAGGTTTTTGAGATAGTTCATTTTTGCTTTCTCACCACGAACTTTTCCATGGGATGCAACAACACCATTTTCCACTGTCATGCATGGTTTGAATTGTAATAATTCACCCATTAGATGTTGTAAACCAGCTATTCTTCCTGATCTTTTCAAAAAGTCCAAAGTACCAAGAAAAGCTTCAAATCTAGCATTAGGTATGAGCTCTTTAGATAAAGTATTCAAGATTTGTTCTTTACTTAGACCATTTTCTATCATTCTTGCTACATTTAATACAATCAATCCAAATGGATGTATTGTATTCCTAGTATCTACAACTGTTATTTTACCATTTGTCATTTCATTTGCATGTTTAACAGCATTTTCCCACAATCCACTTAGATCCTTTGATGCTGTAAGAAAAATTGCTTCATCATATTTTTCGAGCACTTTTTCAAAAGCGTCTTTGAATCTCCTAGGGGGCGGTAAACCAGTAGTAGGTACTATATTTTCCGCTACTATTTTTTCAAAAATTTGTTTTGTTGTAAGATCTACATATGGTATTCTTATCTCGCCGTCAAAAATAACATTGACGGATATTATAGTTATATCATATTTGGAAATAGTTGAAATTGGAATATCACATGAAGAATCAGCTATTAGACCAAGTTTTTTCTTAGTGTTTTCACTCATATCTTCACCACTTCGTTCTTTTATATTTCAAATTAAAATACTTGTTGTAGAATAATCAAAAATGAGTTATTAGATAAATTAGAGCTAGTGAATCTAGTTCGTTACTATTCTTCATACCTATTTTGGCTAAAATGCGTATTGGTAAATCCCATCTTATAATTTCATGCATTAATTATCTTTAATCATTATATTCTGCTCCATCCCAACAATAGGTGCATAGTTGACTTTTTGATAATCCAATTGCAGCTACAAGATCCTCTAATTTTTGGTACTTTAAGGTTGTAAGATTCAATTCTTTTCGGATACTTTCAACCATCTTCTTAAATTTATACGAGTTCTGATCTAAATACTCAACTAAAATGGGATATGTTTCTCCGAAAACATCTTTAATCGCTCTTCTACCTGCAAGATCAAGATCGGATTTAGACCGAGAGAAATTTAGGAACTTACAACCAAATAACAACGGGGGACAGGCTACACGCATATGCACTTCCTTAGCCCCTCTTTCATATAGACCCTTAACCGTTTCTTTTAATTGAGTTCCTCTAACAATCGAATCGTCACAAAATAAGATTTTTTTACCTTCAATTAATTCATTAATCGGAATGAGTTTCATCCGAGCAACTTCATCACGAATGGTTTGATCTTGAGGCATAAAGGAACGAGGCCAAGTTGGAGTATATTTCACGAAAGGTCTACCATAGAAGCACTTGGATTCGTTTGCATAACCAATACCATGAGCTGTGCCTGAATCAGGAATACCTGCAACAATATCTGGTTTCACATCATCATTTCTTGCAAGAGCTGCACCACAACGATATCTAACTTCCTCAACATTTATCCCCTCATATGAAGAAGCGCCATATCCATAATATACCCAAAAAAAGGCGCAAATTTGATTACGTTCACTTGGTGGACTACATTGTTTAAATCCTTTAGAATTTATCAGAACAATCTCTCCTGGACCTAGTTGTCGAACTAATCGATAATCAAGTGTTGGAAATGTGCTTGTCTCCATGGTTACTGCTCGACTATATGGTGGTTCCATTAGAGTTTGTTGATCGGGGTGAAGTTGAGTATCGATCTTCTCACCAAGAGCTAAAGGTGTTCTACCTAATTTATCCCGAGCAGCATAAATCCCGTCTTCAGTTAATAACAATAAAGTGCAAGAGCCTTCAATCAAATCTTGTGCTCTTTTTATACCTTCAACAAAATTCTGACCATTATTAATAAGCGTGGCAATCATTTCTGTAGGATTAATTCCTCCACTAGACATTTCCGTGAAATGTGAAGTTCCTTTACGAAAAGCATTCTCTGCTAGTTCATCAAGGTTATTTATCTTTCCTACTGTCACAATCGCGTATGTTCCAAGATGAGATCGTATGATTAATGGTTGATTATCAGTATCACTAATTACCCCTATCCCTCTATCTCCATGTAATTCAGGTAAATCATCCAGAAATTTAGATCGAAATGGGCTTGTGCTAATATCATGGATAACATTCTTAATCATACCTCCATTTAATACCGCTAAACCACCACGTACAGTTCCCATATGACTATGATAATCAGTACCATAAAAGAGATCTTTTACACAATCGCCGTAAGAGTAGACTCCAAATACACCGCCCATAGGTCATCACACGTATAGGATTTATATGTATTGATAAACTTTTTTTCTTGTATCTTACTCTCTAATTTACTAAATTTCCTTTTCGCTTTAATATATTCTTTTTATTTAAGAACCATCAAACTTGATGAGAATAATAATTAAATAGATGAAAATTGTCGTTTCTTGAGAGGAGCATTTTGTTAAATAGAAGCAATAATTACTATTCCCTTTTAGCAAAATTAACATAAGGATAAGACTTCAGAATAAGCTCATCAAAGTTTAATTTAATAGTGCTTACTAAAACAGTTTCATTTAATGAAGCTAAAAGTTCAGGAGACATGCTTGCAGTAAATCGTCGTAATGAACGCAAAAATAATGCCGTTTCTCCGTAAGCGATTACAACTAATGTTCCGGTTTCACTAGGTAAGGAATTAAAGAAGATTTGATATTGTTGAGCATTGATGTGTTGGATTTTAGCATTACCGCCTAAGCTCTCTTGAATTAAGGTTGAAATGGCAGAGAAAGCACCTGTGATCAGATAATCTTTATCCTCCATTTCTGGTTTTACTTGTTCTACCTTTCTTGAATAGCATAATATCCCATGCTGATTGTATACCATGAAACTATGAATGGGAAATGGTAACAAATAGAGATAATCGGAGTTTATTACATAATTGATAAGAATTAGTAGCAAACCTACTATTGAACAACCTAAAGCAATTGTTGAAATTAATGTTGACATTTCCAGAGAGAGATAAAATCTTGGAATGAATAATAATCGGTAGATTATTAGAAAAGCTAGACCAAAAGTGTCAACTAATGCTGGTTTGCTTTTTGAAAGTTTAAATGCTTGAAGTATTACCATAAATGAACGGCTAAAAGATATCAATCCTATAATTGAAGTCATGTGGAACTGACTTACAAAAGCAATTTTATATGCTAACTCATCAATTTCATTGAAAAAGTAATGTGGATTTTGACTAGCTAATTCCATTATCTCAGGGTTACTTACCAAGTATATAATTAACATAACATTAAATCCAACTACTACTGCAAAAATCATCAATAAAATACTCGTGATAATCATATTGGGTCTTCTTGATGCAATGGACTCATAATGGAAATACAACAAGATGAATCCCAACGCAAGCAATATACTACCCACACGTTCATTGATAACACCAAAAGTTAATGCCAATAAATTTCCAACAGCACTAAAAATAATCACTAGGATCAATATCGTGGTATTAATTTTTAAATAGATACTTTTGACAAGTAGCACTATCCCTAATAATATAAGAACGACTGAAACAATAATACCGACAATAGTTGTTGGATCCATAAGAATTTAATAAAGCGAATTGAATGCTTTAAAATTATTTATTTGAGCATAATTATTGTTGATTTTAATCTTCAAATATGGATAATAAAATGACATTTTACAAGCTATTAATAGGCCATAAATTTTAATTAAATCATTAAAGCTATTTTCTTTTAGTGATTTTAAATGACCATAGAACCATACAAAATTATTGATGTCACAATTGATAATTTAGAACAAAATAATTTATTCTGTTTACAATCAAAAAAAGACTCGCTAGGATATCAAGCTAAAGTCAATTGGTTTAAAGATAGATTTAAGGAAGGAATGAAAATTAAAATTCTTAATGTCCATGAGGGAAAAAGGGGTTATCGTACAAGAGGTTTTATAGAATACATACCAAGTGAATATACTTGGAGAGGGATAGATGCTAAGGGATATTTAGTTATTCATTGTATATGGGTTGTTGGTCAAAATAAAGACAAAGGATATGGATCAGCTTTATTAAATGAATGTTTAACAGATGCAAAATTGTATAATGGTGTTGTTGTTTTAACAAATAAAAAAGGTCATTGGTTACCTAAACCTGGTTTATTTAAAAAACATAATTTTATACTAGTAGATACATTCCAAAATAATCTCGAATTGTATGCCAAGAAATTAGAAGATAATACTCCAAATCCCAAATTCCAACCTTTTGATAAAAAAAGTTATTCAGATGGATTAACAATTCTGATTTCTGACCAATGCCCCTATAACCTAGGTTCAGCAAAATTAGTTGAAGAATATGCTAAGAAAAATAATATACCATATCAAAAAATAAAAATCAATAATTCAGTGGAAGCACAATTAAATGGTTATCATCCTTACGGTACATTTTGCATTTTACATAATAATGAATTCTTAACTTATTACTCTCAAAATGAGATAGGACTTGATTCACTCATTAGTAACAAAAAAATAGCAATAAATTCTAGGTTCAAAAAATAAATAAAAAAAAGATTGGTAATGCCTATATACTAGGCATTTAAATGGTAATTTTACTTTTGTGGTTTTAAGATTACTATAGTAATAATAAAAGGTAGTATTGTTAAGAGTATGAATATTAGCCAAAGGAAGAAATTACTATGCGTTACTCCTCCTTTATCAGATTCTACTGTAAACGTTGTAATGATTGATTCGCCTGTATTGAAATATTCGTCCATAGCTCGCACCCAAATCCTAACAACATCTCCAGTATTTGCTTCAATAACAAAACTGGCACTCCATTCGGTTGGTGCGACTTCGATCATTTCTATAAAGAATTGTCTGCCATTAATCGAATAGTATAGTAATACTGACGATAAAGCGCTAGTTTCATTGATATTAACTGTAACGGTTATGTTCATTCTTGAGGTAATTTTTTCTGGTATAGACAGTATAGTAATATTCGGAGCAATAAGGTCTTGAGGGATTATTTTAATAACATAATTTTTCCCTGCATTGTTTAATTTCAAAATATTATTACCACTATCATTTAACCAAACATAGAAGTTTATTTGAGTAACTATTGGATAGCTTTCATTTAAATTATATTCATAATAGAACCAAGTCGTTCCATTTTCAGTGTTATTGAATGCGTTCGAGATCCAAATATTGTCACCTATTGTATAATTGATTATACAATATGTTATTGGGCTCTGTTCAGTAACATTCAATTTTACAATAATATCTTGATTATAAATGACCGCTTTATCGTACTCAACTGACCCTACAGGATTAATGTGATCAGGATAAACTGAATATACTACATGCGGTTGATATGTCAGATTCCCAAACACATGATATTGACCAGCAGTATTATTTACGAAAATTTCCCATGAAATCTTTGTACCCACAGGATAACTACCAAGGGTGTAATTATAATCGTCATTTTCAGTATAATTATCCATTGCAACAAATTGCCATGGGCCATCATCAATAGTATAATTTAACATAATTGAATCTATATCGTATTCCAAATCAGAAGCTGTTATATTTAGATCTAATGTATCATTAGAATCAACATATGATGGAATTGCAACATTATATTTAATTGATGGGCCAACTACTTTAACTGTAAAAGCTAGATCATCATCATTTTGAGCTGCTGAATTATCTATTGCTTTTACTCTAATAGTATGTTCTGCACGTGTATCATAAACTGAATACCAATCCCAGACATAGGTTATTTGTCCAGGTGTAGGATCATCAATTACATGTCTTTGATTGTTATCAATGTAAAATATTACTTGACTTAAATTGGAAGCATCTGTAACATTTACTATTACTTGATAGTCACCCCAAATTTCTTCTAAAACAACACTTGGACTAATGAAAGTTATTTCAGGCAATCCTGTGTCAATGAAAATATACCCACCAATCCATTCCTCTGGTGTACTATACTCAGTTGTGCTAGTAATTGCTACAACTGTGACATTATAATTGGCAGAGTCTAAATTGCTCCCATCAGATAATATTGGTGAAAGTATGGTTGTTTCAAATGTAGCTTGAGTTGGTCTTGCTAATTCCTTTGTAGCATTATAAGTACTGTAACCATTATCAATTATAGTATCAATTGATTGGTTCAAGTAGAGTCGAAGATATTTAGTATAGAAATCATAAGTATACCCTACTAAAGTGATTTCGACTGTTACCTCAATTTGATTTGTTGAGGTAGGAATCGCTTCAGTTATTTCAACTGTCGGACCTGCAGCAGCAACATATTGATTTTGTATAATCATCGTAGTAACAAATGGTAGCACTAAAAAGATTAATGCTAAAGTTGTTAGTTTCTTTGTATTGATTTTCAATTTCTTTCACCTTAGACTTTAAGCCATATCATTTATCGCTGATAAGCAGCTTATTATTATTATTTAAGTAATTTACTTTGCATTCGCTCAAATGATATTACTATTTTTAAAGTTTTCACATATTCGAAGTACTTAATTATAATATATTTTACTTAAACTAAATTAAACCATAATATACATTATTTAAGGTCTTTGATGGTTTGAAAATTAAGTTTTAAGATAATAAAATAATGATTCTAGAAATATTTAAAACACAATGATTTGAATTTAGAGTGTATTGCTAATAAGAGATAGTTAATAAGATTTATTAACTGCAAGAAAGGGCAATTCATTCAATAATACGGAGGAACTCCTGAATGGGAAATATTCGATCCGATAAAATAAAACGAACAGCAAAAGAACTAGTAGCTAAATACCATCAACATTTATCTACAGATTTTGATCACAACAAAGTATTGGTCTCTAAATTAACCAATGTTGATTCAAAACGAATGAGAAATAGAATAGCTGGTTATGTTACTAGAATTATGGTACAAATTGATGAAGGCAAAGTACAAGTAATCGAGAAACTTAGTGTTGGTGGCTCTTTACAGCAACAACAATAATTAATTCTTTTTTCTCGATACTTGACTACACTCTTCTTATTTTAAAATAAGAACTTTTATTAGAATTATGAAAATGCACTTAGTAATTCGTTTTTGATTCTTTGAAAATGCTTACGAGCCATGGTAAGTGTTTCACCAACACCCATTATCAAAGAGTATGAATGTGAATTATTACCTAATGGAAATGGGGGACTAAGAACTCCATCTAATGTAGCTACTTTTTCAAATTTAGCCATTTTACTAACAGATGAAGGAAGCATTATCTTTGAAAATGTTGCATACCCATTTAGTTTAATCTTATTTTCTATTTTACCCTTATCAACCATTGAAAGTAAGTTTGAGGTCAAATTTTCGCTTGTAATTTGGGTTAATCCGACAAAGGGTACAGTTACTCGAGGATTAACTTCTATAATAAAGACACCTTCTTCACCAACCACTAAATCAACACCAACAAAACCTTTGAGATCCATTTGTTCCACTAATTTTATAGAAGATTCAATAATCTCTTCATGGTAATCAGGAATATGATATGGAACTTCACCACCAAGATAATGACCAACTCTTTTTAGAGATTCCATACGAAGATTTTGATGATTGATTGAAATAGGTTCAACATTTTCACCATTTGCTAGTAAACTTGTGCTAATAGGTGTTCCCTCAATAAATTCTTGAACAATACAATTTTCCATACTAGAAGCTGCATGAGCTGACTGCAAACCATATCGCAAATCATTTTGGTTATTTGCTTTAGTTAAACCGGCACACCCTATACCATCAATTGGTTTAACAATTAAAGGGTAACCAAGAATATCAACTTCATTTATTATATTTTCAAATGAATCATTATATGAGGGGGAAAATGTTGCTGGAACATTTAAACCTAATTCTTTTGCTAAATCCATTGTTTTTAGCTTATCAGCTGCTAATTCAATTGATTCAGGTTTACTTCCTAGATAGGTGGAATTTGAATTTGTAATTATTGCTGCTAAATCTTTCAAAATGCCTTTAGATTCAGGAGCTATTGTTAGTGTATAATCAGCTTGATCAGAAAATGATTGAATACCAGATATAAAATCCTCATGGGTAGCAACGGATTTGAAATCATGAATAGGTGAGATTCTTATATGTTCCATTATTCTATGATCAATCAATGTAGCAATTTTAAAACCTAATTGAGCAAATTGTTCAACACAAGTTCTTAATATTGCATAACCTTCAGCTAATCTTTCTAAAGGTAGATCATCCTCCGCAAAACCGCCACCTGTAATATAATCAACAATAAGGATTTTTTTCATTTGAACACTTCACTTGTGTGAATGATTGAAAAAAAATTTAATCTGCTTATAAATTCTTTGAGAGGAATTAAAAAGAGGGAGAAAAATTAGGTGATAATCCTAATTTTATTTTTTCAAACTTGGAAAATGATAGATTTTTTCTTTAGAATCGAAATAAGCTAACTGTTCCTCTAATAATGCTAAAAACGCTAATTCTACTCGTTCCTTCTGCCAACCTAATAAGCTAATAACTTCATCTTTTGTTGTAGTACCATTAGCAGAGGCAATGTTTAGGATTATTAAAAGGTCCTCCTCTAGCTCAGCAGGTTTAAATGTTACCAATACATCTCCCTTCTTCATTTTATACAATTTAGGGATCAATCCTGCAATAGCTAAATTTTCCAAAGCTCTCTGGATGTCTGATTTTGATGCTTCCCAATTTGGTCTTTTTTCAGCAAATATTGTACAGAAGTCTTTTAATAAAGAAACACCACCAAATTTTCTTGTTTCTTCAATTCCAACTTCTAAAACTTCTTTAGCTAAAAATTGATCGAACTTTTCTTTATCTTTAAATCGTTTTCTTTGTACTTTTTCACCAACACCTATTAATTCAGGCATACCAGCTTCTTTTCTAAGTTTTACTAATCGTTCATCCACTGCATGAGTGCCTTTAATTTCATCTTTATATTTTTGTTCTAAATCCAATACACCATCTTTTAGAACTTCTTTCCTTTTCTCTTTGTCCTTTGATTCAATATCTAATAAATCACTTGCTAGATTTTTATAAGCATCAGAAATTTTCTCTTTATCGCTCATACTTAAGCCTCATTTTATCTATATTCAATGTATTTTATTTAACTTTGCAAACAGTTAATTGTTTTTATTTAATAATAACTAGTAAATTCCCTAACTTAAACCTTTCATAATTATAACAAATTATTTTTTCTATCGGTAATCTTTAAAATGATTAATTAGAACTCTATGATTAGTGAAAGGTTGATTTAATGATATTATAGGAATACTTTTTTTACATCTGTATTCCTTGTGAATTTATTAAATCAAGAGAACAATGCTATTTGACGCTACTGGTAGTGAAATGATTGACACAAGTTACTATATATGGTTCAGCTAAAGAAATCGGTCGAAGTGCAATACTGATACATGACAAAGATTCCAAAATCTTACTTGATTGTGGTTTAAAAATAAGACCAACCCAACCTACAATTGGCCCTATTGGTGTTGAAAAACACGCTGAAGATTTACAAGGTATAATTATCTCCCATGCTCATTTTGATCATACAGGATATTTACCAAAAATGACTCAAGAAGGATATACTGGTCCAATTCATATGACTTTTCCAACAAAGGATATTTCATCAATTCTTTGGCGTGATCATCTCAAAATAGAAGGAGATCGCCATTGGACAGAGGATGATATGTATGAAACCTTGAGGCAAATAGAGAGTTATTATTATGAAGAGAAGTTTAAAGTGGCAGATGATATTTATGCTACATTTTTTGACGCTGGTCACATCTTAGGATCAGCAAGTATTTTACTTGATTGGAAAGGGCAATTAATATTTTTCACTGGAGATATAAATACTTTTGAAACACCTTATCATGATACAAACAAATATCCACAATTAGAGGATATATCATTTGTTATCTCTGAATCAACAAATGGTTTAAGAGATTTACCTAATAGAGAGTACCCTAATCATGATTTAATTGATGCAATAAGAAATACTAGACGGAGAAAAGGCGTTACAATTATACCAACATTTGCTTTAGGAAGGGGGCAGGAAATTGAAGCAATATTAGCCCAGGAATTCAACAACTCTGAATATAGTATTTTCATGGATGGTATGGTTTTACGTATGAATGACGTTTATAGAAAATATTTCCATGAATATTGGGTATCTAAAAAAATAATTAATTGGTGTAAAGAAAAACAAGTTGAAGTACCATTTGATTTGAAGAACTTTATCGCCATAAATAGAAATTTAGCAGATAATTTAGACACCTTTAGAAAAATGATTGTTTCTGAAAATAAACCCAATATTATAATATCAACTTCCGGGATGCTTGAAGGCGGACCAATTCATTCATATCTTCTTCATGGAGCTGAAAATCCAAAAAATCTGATAGCTATATCAGGTTATCAAGTAGAAGAGACACTTGGAAGGAGAATACTCGATGGTGAGAGAAAAATTGATTTGTTTAGCTGGGGAGACAAAAAGGGCACTGAGATAAATATTAAAGCAGAAGTAACTCAATTCAAATTTTCTGGTCATGCACAACGAAATGAATTGATAAAGGTATTAAAAGCAATTAAAAGTAAGAATATTATTTTTGTTCATGGAATCGAAGAATCCGGTTTATCTCTAAAGGAAAGCCTAGGTAACTCATATAATATTATAATTCCTGATTTAAAAGAAACACTAACAATTAAGAATTGAAGAAAAGCAAAGGAATAATTATGCTAATATCCTTTTTTTTACTTCTTCCCTTTTAATAACCATGATAATGGGATATTCTGGTAAGTAGTATCTGGTAGTCTCCTAGCCACAGTGAGAGGTAAAACATCGCGCTCTAATTCTTCTTCAGCGATTATAATAGGATCATTCATTTCTTTTTTAATGCGAATAAGAATAGGTGCTCCTAATGAAATTTGTAATCCTCTTGCACCAATAATTCGTGCTCGTTCAAAACGGGTTAATTTTGGAGGACCAACAACAATCTCATCAGCAATTATTTCTTTACTTCTTGACTTCTCTTTTGACATATACTTACCTCTGTGCTAGCATATAGAAATCCAATAGAATCTATTTTAAAGTTTTTCGGAGAAATTCTTTTTTTACTCTTATTTAAAAGAGTGCATCACTTCCATGATTCAGCACAATTGTTTTTAATTATAATTGCTTTGTATAATATATTTTTGGGGATAATATGAAATGACAAAACAAATTGTTGATGATGCTTTTAAAAATATTAAAAATTACATCAAAGAACTAGAAGAGAAACTTACTGTTAAAGAAAATGAATTAGCAAGATTCAATGAAAATAGACAGGGTTTATTGGATGAAAAAGACTCAGCTGTTCAAAGACTAAGGCAAATGGAAGAAGAAATGAGCCAATTATCATCTGTTTATGAGGACTTGAAGAACCAACAAAATGTTAAAATTAACCTACAAGAAGTTATGAAACTTTATGTTATTTTAACAGAACAAGTATTAGATGGTAGTTCACATATCAAAATTCTTACTTTATTACATGGAGCTAAAGAGTCAATGACAAAGGCAGAACTTTCAAAAGCAAGTGGTATACAACCAGCAGCTACCCTCCGAGCTATTTTTGAATTAAGAAATAATGGATTAGTAACATATAATGAGGTCAATGAAGAGGTAAAATTAGTAAGAAGATTGTTCGATTAAGATCATTTTTATCTTAAACTCGAGTTTCTAAAATAGAAAAAAAGATTGTAGAGGAATTAATTCCTCTATTTTTTAAAAAGCAGCAAGCAATGGATTATGTCCGGTTCCTCTTCTGAACCAGGATTCTAAAATATAAATTACATTATTTGGTTCTTTATCAATAACTTCGCGTGCGCGTTCACCCATAACTCTGCATACTAGAATTAGGCGATCTATCTCTTCTTTGTTCGACCAATCTATTAAATCAAAAATAGTCTTATAGGTTACAGGTCTCCACCACAATAACAAATATACTCCAACTGTCTCTTCATGACTATTCTTAAACACATAATGTAATTTTTTCCGATTACCAAACTCAACATTCCTACGATATTTGACACCACGTTTGTCTAGATATTCTTCGATTTTCTGTCTTACCTCAGTGTCAGTTAAACCAGCTTTGTGCAATTTTCTTAGAGACCTCCTCAAGCACTCTTCCGAACGGTAAACAAAGCGCCCCACTTGTTTACGCAAGTTAAACAACATTCAAATTACCGATAAAAATCTTTTGTATGTTGCATCATTGATTTAATTAATAGAATGTTTTAATAAAAATGTCTTTTTTTCTTTCAAATGAGAGTAAATTTATACTGTCCGAGAAATTATTTCATAATAAAGAAACTTTTAGGAAGATATAAAATCACTATTGTTTAATTTATCTACGAAGTGAGAGCAGTGTCCAGCAATGATAAATCACAAGAAACTACTACAGAAGTAATTGAAGAAGAAGATGAATTAGAAGAAACTAAAGCTAAAAATGTAGTGAAGATTCAGCAATTAATTAAAGAACTAGACAAACTAAAACAGAAAGGTGGACCTGATATTAGAATTTGCCCACGTTGCTTTAGCTTAAGAGTTAAAGTTGAAGATGTATTAGCCAAGATGGGAATTAGAGCAAATTATCCAGTATGTATATGTATGGATTGTGGATGGCGTTCTAGAAAATGGATCTATTTAGATAGAACAATGAGTGAAAAAGAAAGAGAGAAATTTGTTTCTAATTTAAATAAAGAAGAAAATGAAAGTTAGATTAACTTTCATCAATACTATTTTAACAAAATCGCTGATAGGTAAGCAACTACGTGGTTTTTGTCACCAGTGACATCACCACTATTAGCGTATTTCATAATTTTAGCTTCTTTAATACCAATACTTTTAGCAGCAATTATAAGGGATGCAACAGGTGCGGGACCACACATAGAAATATATTTCTCGCGTACTGTTTCCATTAATTTCATTGGTTCCATTTTCTTAATGCATTCTATTACATAGGAATCTTTAGACATTGCTGATGATACACTTTCTTGATGAGTTAAATCGGTGCTTGCTATGAAACAATAGTCATAATTTGCTAAAACCTTACTTAATGTGCTACCAACTCGTTCTACAGCAAGATCTGATTGATCTTTTAAACAGATGGGCACAATTGGAACATTCGGGCCATAAAGATATTGCAAAAATGGCACTTGAACTTCCAAACTATGTTCCACAATATGAGCAGTGGTATCAGCACGAAAATGAGGTTGCTTGACTAATTTTTCAACTGCTTCATCAAAAATTACTGCTTCACCTAATGGTGTTTTCCAAGAACCTTCAGGATAAACACTAATACCTGGTCCAACATTCCGATGATTAGGCCCTATTATGACAAAAAATTCTGGTTTACCATCCTTGAATTGTTCCAAATAACTATGAGCTGCCACTGGGCCAGAATAAACATAACCCGCATGAGGGCAAATTAAACCGTAAATTTCACCCTTCCTTTCATAGACCTCATTTAGATTTGGCAATTCACCAGGACCTATGCTTTCATTTGTAAAACATCGCTTTATAAGTTCAGTTAGTTGATTTTTGTTTCCAGGATAATACAAATCAGCTACTGCTGGTTCACGAATCATAAAATATTATCTCCTATTTTTTATAGCTGAGTAATATATTCTTACATTACTTTTCAATAATTAATTTATTCCTAATCTAATATAAACCATTTCTAAATTGGTATGTCTCTTACTGATTCAAAACAATAAATTGGGTTTTGGAATATCTGGCTGAGATTTTTCACCCTTCTCAATAATTTTTGGGAGGTGTCTCCATGGTAAATACTGCTAAGAATTTCACCTATCTCTTTTACTTCTAATTCCTTCATCCCCATCCGCGTAATTTCCGATGTACCAATTCTAATCCCTGAATCTATAATAAGACCAAATTGTTCAGCACGGTTTTTTAATTCAGCACCAAAGGGATAATTAGGTGTATCCAGAATCACTTGATGAGATTCAGTAAAATCTTGTTCTTTAAATCTAACGGGTACACCATTACTTGATAATGTTCTAGCTAGTGTTCTACTATTAGCAATAACCTGCTTAGCATAATCTTCACCAAACTCAAGCATTTCCAAAGCAGCAATACCCAAAGCAGCAATCCGATTTGGATGATTATTATCAACTAATCTAATGCCTTTTTCAATATCCAATTCCACAGTTGAAGATAATTCTTCATATAGAGTCATGTCATTAGTAAGAATAATTCCTCCCTGTGGACCGGGGAATGATTTATGAGTTGATCCAATTAATATTTTTGCTCCTTCTTTTAACGGATTCTGGAATTGCTTTCCTGCTATAAGACCCATCACATGTGAGCCATCATAAGCAAAGGTTACTGTTTTTCTTCCTTCGAATTCCTTAGTTATCTCTTTAACCGGATGTGGAAAAGGAATAAATGAAGAGCCAAAAATAACTAATTTCGGTTTAATTTTCTTGATACTTGTAATATTTTCATCAATTAAGAGATTCATTTTCTCTTGATCAAATTCAAAGTTTACTTTTTTTCTACCAAAGAAATCATAATCTAATGGATACCCTCCACAAGCTACAGAGTCAACAACCATTATTTTATTATTTATTTTTGTTAAACCTAATATTAACGCTAAGTCACATAAATTTCCTGATAGAGGAGAGATTATAGCGTAATCCACATCAAAGAGTTCGCGCAGATAACTTTCAGTTTTGGCTATTATTTTTTGAATAAATTTAGTGCCACCATAAAAGTCAGCTGCATATCTATTACCAAGATCTGAAGCTAGAGCAGCTCGGACCATAGGTGAGGTGCAATTTTCACTTACAATTAAATTAATTGCTTCTTTACGATACTTTGTATGATGATAGATTAGATCAATAAATTCTTGATATTTCAAAATAATAACCAAAATAAGTGACCACTAAATTAACTAAAGAATTTTCGCTTTTATGGTTATTCCCAAGGATTTAATTGTAAGTTTTCTATAATAAGAATTATTTATTCAATATTATTAATAATTAAAAAAAAATTCGAGATTGGTCTGAGGAAATTTGAGTGGTTCAAAGAAGTCAAAAGTGAATATAGGTAAAACAGATAAAAGCTCTGAAAAAAAAGCAGAACAAAATGAGCTCACTAATCAATTGACATTAGATATAGCAAAAGAATCACTTGATGAATTTAATATTAAATTAAAAAATACTGTTTTTTCACTGCCTTCTTTAGTTACTACTATAGGTACTAATCACAATGGATTTAATGAAATTTTCCAAGATAAGGTAGAAACCGATATAGAGCTAATAAGTATGTTAGAGGATTTTTTTGCTAAAATGGTTCTATTATTGAGATATCGAACTGCTTATGATCAACAAATAAACCAAATTTCCAAGCATGTTATCAAATTAAAAAATGCTAATACATTGAGCGAATTTAGAGGTATTTTACAACTATTAGGCATTACTTTAATTGATACTGAAAAAATTATTAAGAATTATGAAGAATTATACCGAAGTCTCTTTACGGAACAAGCTTTATTGCAATTCCAATTAATGGAGCAATTATCAATGTTTAGAGAATCTAATATACCAAATTTCAAAGAACTTTTCAATACAGCATTAAATGCTTTTCAAGATATAAACGAAATGGCAAATAAAGAAAAAGAGAAAGAACAATGAAACTGTTAATTGTTGGTTTTAATGCAAGGCCAATTGCTAAAGCAGCTATTCAAGCAAAACATGATGTTGGTGTTATTGATTACTTTGGTGATATGGATCTTTTACAACTAACGAAAAACACTTTCTCTGTTTTAAGACAAAAACCAAACCAATTACTACACAGAAAATTGAATCGTTCACCACCCGAATATCTTTATTATCTTGCAGAGATTATGAGTGATGAACAAGGGGATTTTGATGGTATTTTATTAGGATCAGCTTTTGATAGATTTCCCGATTTAATTAGGAAATTTAACAACATTGGACCAAAAGTTTTTGCTAATGAACCATCGAAATTCAAACTGATTAGAGATAAAAAAGAGATAAATAAAATAGCCATTAAATTTGGATTTATTTGCCCAAAATTAGAATTTACTAATAATATAACAGATTTACTTGAAATAGCAAAGAGTTTTGATTGGCCATTAGTAACGAGAAGAGATGGCGGTGGTGGTGGAGCGGGTATAAGGTTGTGGAAGGATTTAACAGAGCTAAAAGAATATGCTATGAACCTTGAAAGTGATATAAATGAGGGGATTTGGATACAGGAATACATCAATGGATTAGATGCTAGTGCATCAGTTATCTGTCAAAGAAAGAAAGCTCATATTATCTCAATGAATCAACAATTAATAGGAGATAGAAATTTACGAGCACCAAGTGATTTTGCGTACACTGGAAACATTGTTCCAATCAATTATCAAAATTATAAAAACAATCCTGAGTTGCTTCAAGAGCATTTGGAAAAAATTAGAGCTTTTTTTGAGAGATTACAACTTATCGGCTCTAATGGTATTGATTTTGTACTAAAAGATGAAAAAATGTATTTTATGGAAATAAATCCAAGATTTCAAGGATCTATAGAATGTGTTCAAATGGCTACGGGTAGAAACATTGTAGAATTACATTTAGAATCGTTTATTGAGGAGGAAATGAATCTACCATTATTTCCAAGATATAGAACAAATGCTGTTAAAGGGATTTTATTTTCTGATAGACATGAGAATTTTAGCATTAAAGGCTATCCAAATGATAAATCGATAGTAGATAGAACACATCAATCAGTGATCATAGAAGAGCATGATCCGATTTGCTCTTTTGTTCTACAATCAAAAAATCCTGAAAAAGGTTATCAGAAAATCTGTGATTTAATTAAAGAATTTGAGAAGATTAATTTTAATTAATCCAACAATTTTCTAGATTTTCAATAAAGCTTGGTCTAAATCTTCAATTAAATCATCCTTATCTTCAATTCCTGTTGATAATCTAATAAACCCAGGATTAATACCTAAAGATCGTTTTTCTTCTTCAGTGAATTCGAGATAGATCATACTTCCCGAAGCTTGTGCTAATGAACTAACACTCCCCAAACTACTAGCTCGTTTAACAATGTTTAATGAGTTAAGGAATTTTCCACCATCAGCATCACTTTCACCCACACAGAAACTAACCATACCACCAAAACCACTCATTTGTTTTCTCGCAAGTTGGTGTTGAGGATGACTTTTAAGGCCTGGATAATAGACTTCTCGAACTTTAGAATGATTTTCCAAGAATTCAGCTATTGCTTGGCCATTTTCATTGTGACGTTTTACGCGTACTTCTAATGTTTTTATTCCACGCATAGTTAACCATGCATCAAAAGGTGGCATAACACCTCCAAAATAAACTGCAGTATTCATTATTTCTGCACGATTTTTTGAACTAGATACAGTAGCACCACCTAAAACATCACTATGACCACTAAGGTATTTAGTTACACTATGGACAACAACATCTGCACCAATAGGAATTGGTTTTTGGTTTATTGGGGAAGCAAAGGTATTATCAAAAACAAATTTAGCATCAATTTCTTTTGCAATTTTAGAAATCTCTGTAATATCACATAATGATAATGTAGGATTTGTTGGTGACTCACCGTAAAGCATTTTTGTTTTTTTAGTTATTTTAGCTTTAATATTCTCAATATCAGTGCTATCAACAAAATGAACTATGAATCCCCACTTAGCTAAATATTGATTTAACAGATGACGTGTTCCAGGATAACATCTATCAGTAATGATTATTTCATCACCAGGACTCAAATAGGTACATAAGGTAGAAGAAATAGCAGCCATGCCAGAACTAAAACCAATACCAGCTTCTGCTCCTTCAATAATAGCTATCTTTTCTTCAAAAGCTGCTCGAGTTGGATTTCCATGGCGAGAATAAGCAAATCCTGGTTTCCCATGATAAAATACATCAGCCCATTCTTCGGCAGTATCATAAGCAAAAGTTGTTGAAAAGTCTATTGGAGCTACAACACCATGCGTAACTGGATCTATTTTTTCACCTGCATGTACAACAGCTGTGCCAATTCGTTTTCCTAAATCTTTTTGTGTTTTAACTTTGATTTGTTTGACTCCAATACCTTTGGAAGCATCTTTTTCGTTCTTATTCATTATTAACACCGATATTATATTATTGCACAAATGCAGATTTATCAATTTTTTCTGTATCTTTCAAAAAATATTAAGAAAATTTATATTCACAAATATATCCCAAGAAAATTACACACGAGGTAGATATTATTGTCAGCTAATGAAAGAGAAGAAAAAGCTAAAACTTTGTTTGAATCACGCTTTTTATCAATTGTCCTAATGATTTGTCTGTTATTAATGAATTTACTATTTATAGTAATAATTGGTCAAATTTTTGGTTGGGATCAAGCATACAAGATTTTAATGTACTTGGGTATTGGTATTGGCGGAGGTATAATTATCACATTCGGTATTTTACTTGTTCTAAGAAGCAAAAAGACCTCTCTTAGCAGAAATGTTTTACTTGGATTAACTGCTGCCATTTTGATCATTTCATTAATTCTATCGCTTATACTAAAATTTGCTATAGCTGATGTTGAGCTAAGTAGTTGGGCTTTTATTTATACAAGTGCAATAGGTTTAGGGATAACCTCAGGCATCGCTTTAACTTACTTGATTTTAGCAATGATTAAAAATTCATTAGTCCGCAGACCAAATGAGGAAAAAACCGAAATAATTGAAGATGAAACAACCAATGACGATAATAACTAATCCATTTAAGCAAAATTAGGAATAAACCAAAAGAATAAAAGGCAAACATTAGTTGCTTGGTAGAAAGAGCATATTGATTATTTGTAATTGAGGTAAAAAAAAATGATGAAACCAAAGGTCACAGTTGAAAGTCCCGCTTTGAATACCCTTAGAAGAGGAAGAGGATTTAGTTTAGATGAACTTAAAGATGCGAAAATAACAGTATCAGAAGCAAGAAAAGCAGGATTAACACTTGATGTTAGAAGAAAATCTAAGTATTCAGAAAATGTAGAATCATTAAAAGTTTTCAAACAAGAATACGAAAAATATGAAGCTGAAAAGGAAAAGCAGCTAGCTAAAATTAGAAAAGATAATGCTAAGGCACGAAAAGAAGCTTCAAAGAGAAAAGATGAAGAATTGAGCGTTAAAGCTAAACGTGAGAAAGAAATTGAGAAAGAACGAATTAGAGTGCAAGAAGAATTAGCAAAACGTGAAGCTGAAGAATTAGCTCAAGAAGCGGCTGAAGAATTAACAGAAGAAGAATTATCTGAATTGGATGAATTAGAAACAACAGAAGTCACCGATGAAACAGAAGAAAAACCTGAAGAAGTTTTGGAGAAACTCGAAGAAGATTTAGCTGAATCACTAGCTGAAGAATCAGCTGAAGAAGAGGATGACAAATCAGCTGATGGTACAAAACGCGTTGTTAAGCGTGTTAGGAAGAAACCAACAACTACAACTAAAGGTGTTAGCGATCAAGCAGAAAAGAAGGAATGATCAAACTCATTCCTTTTGATTTTTTTTCATATTAAATTGATATTGTCATTCTAGAAGTAATTATTTCTGGAACAATAAGATTTAGAGGGGTTCCAATAATTGGATTCTCCTTCAATGTATTGTTTATTATTAGAGATGGATCTTCTAAAATTCTGTATATATTACCCGTACAAAAACATGGTAAAATTGGATTGATAATCTCCCCATTTTTCACTTCGTAGGCTTCTACAGCAGCTATAACAAAATCACCTGAAAAATAATTTGCATCCTGAGCTCCGGTAATCTCCTTAATATAGATACCATCATCTAACTCAGATATTATATCTTCAGTTGCTTTTCTCTTTGTTTTAATAACGAAGTTTGAAGAACTGACAGAAGGAGGATAAGTGTAACTTCTAATTTCTTGTGATTGATAAGCTGAGCGATAACAATTACCATTATAGATATTTGTTTCTCTTGGTTCAGTGCAAGAGAAATTCATTCCCAATAATCTTTTACATTTACCACCGCTTAAAACCACTCGAGGTTTGCTTGGATAGCCTTCATCATCAAAACCAAAGGTATTTTGTGCACCAGTATAAGTTGGATCATCTACCATTATTAGATCCTTATTAAAACGGCAATTATGAAATGACTCATAGTAATAACTGCCACTAGTATAGTTAAAAGAAGGAACAAAAGCATATGCTAGAATGTCTGCAAAAGCATTGGAACTAAGTATCACTCCTTTTGGTTTCCCAATAGACATCTTTTTACGATTTCTTTGTGAGAGAGCTGTTTTTATTGACTCGTTAAATAATTCTTGCCAATCTTCATATAACTCTCGAGTTGCAAGTGAGGATGTGCCAACACCTAGAAAATCTTGCATTTTGATAGTTGTTGCAATATCAGTAGTAAGTCTTGTACCGATTTCTTTTTTCCAAATGCCCTCGGTGTTAGCTACAAGTCTTTCTTCTGTTCGAACTATTATTGTAGCATCTAATTTTTGCACTGGTTTTGATGCTTCTATAGTTGTCAAAATTTCGACAACTCTATCACAAATTGATTCTAATGACAATTCACGTAAGCGATTATCACTAATTTGTTTCACTGGTGTGGTGAATTTTTTATTAATAAAATTAGTATATACTTTTTGAGTTGATTTCCGAGCATTTTGAGCTGCTAATTCAATAATATTATCTATTTGATTGGTAGCATTTGTAGATACAAAACTTAGTTGATTATTGATAATGGAGCGAATAGCAGTACCAGAACGCTCTTGCTCGATTATTGAGTTTACTTTTCCATTACTAATTTCAATTCTTTTAACATTCTTCTTTTGCAGAAAGGTTTCCAATGAATCTATTCCAGCTGTTTTAGATTTCCTAAATATCTCATCTGCTAATAATTCAATCATTAACTTTCCCTCAATCTACTAAAATCTATTTTTCTAATTTGTCTTTGAGCAATATTAGAAATCACAGCTGCTCGCTTCAAAGCAACCTTTGGTGAGATTGCTCCAACACTTACTCGTTGACCATTCTTTCCACAATAAGCAGGGAAACTCATGAAATCTTTGGTTAAACCTATCACATCACCAAGTATAGTATAAAGATTGCCAATAATTGAAAAACCAGTTACAAAATCAGTTAATTCACCTTTCTCAATTTTCCGTCCATATTGAGCATCTAATTGAAAATTACCATGAACTGTATCAGCATTTCCACCAAATGAGTCACATATAAATAAACCATTTTTTGTTATTTCCAATAATTCTTCAAAAGAAGAATTACCAGGTTCGAAGAATGTATTACTTTGTCTTACTTGTGGGCTGTATAAACAGCTCTCAGCTCGACCATTGCTTGTTGGAACAGCTTCCATTTCCCCAGCTGTTTCTCTATTCTGCAATACATCAAATAGAATGCCATCTTCTATTATCAAGGTGCCAGAAGCTTTAACCCCCTCATCATCGAAATAATACTCTCCATACCCATTGAAACTAGCATCATCAATTATTGTTACTTTTTCAGAACCCAATTTTGTTCCTATTTTGTCACCTAAAGGTGATAGATTTTTTAGTATTAAATCAGATTCCACAGCATGACAGAATTCATGACAAAGGTTCCAACCCATTTCTTCATTCAGAATTATAGGTTGTTCTTTTGGTTTTACAAGTTTAGATTGAGAGAGCTCAGGTAGGAGTTTTATAAAATCATATAAGAAATTTTCAAATTCAATTTTTTCAAATTGCTCTATTCCTCCCACACCACCAAAACTTTGAGTGCGAACTTTTTGGAAATTACCTGAACCTTTTATTAAGGAACCAAAAAATAAACTTGATCTTATTAAAATTTGTTCAATTTCAGAACCTTCAGAATTCATAAAGAGTTTTTGTGTCTGGTTCTCTATTAATTTCAAATCTAATACTTTCAACACTTCAACTTGAGAAGTTATTCGATTGTTAATTCTATTTAGTAACTCTAATCGTTCTTCTACTTCTAAAAATTGAGGTTCCTTTTGGCAATCATCAGAAACACTAGTTTTTCTTTGGGATATTTCAGCTAATTTTATAGCTGGATTTGATGATAATCTAGCAACTTTTTTAGCACTTCTCATAGCATTTTCAATTGCTTTTTTTATTGCTGAAGTTTCTAAAGTTGCTACTGAAGCAAATCCCCAGCAATTATTGAACAATACCCTTATACCTATGCTTTCTTGTAAATTTGAATTAACACCACAAATTGCATTATTTCTCATACCAGTGAAACTTGAAAATTCATTCTCAACTCGAATGTCCACATAATCAGCATCAGATTTTAAAGCGTATTCTACAGCATCTGCTGCAAATGGAGCTATTGGCATGGTAATATTCCTTTCTTCAATATAGCAAATATATGTACTAAATTTGCTTATATTATTTAAAGATAGATAAATTTCAATTAAAAGTATAGTTGATTTAATGGGAATGGCGATGAGCAAATCTAATGATTATTAATGCATCATTCTTTGCTTGTTTAGCATCATTAAGTGTGTAATGAATTGAAGGTGTGCTATCAAGTCTGTTTTCTAAATCACGTGTTTTTGTAAAGTGTTCATTTAAATTATGGCAAGCATTTTTAACTTCATCAGGAACATCTAATTGTTCCTTAATTATACGTAATAATGCAATTAAATTATCACCAAAAGTTGATTCATCTAATTTTGATAGGATGGATTTTAATGCAGCTGCAGCTGCTTGATTTATTGTAAAACAGGACCAAGAAAATCGTCCATTGTTCATTAAAATGTCAGCTATTTCAAGTAGCTCTTCTGAATATTTTAACCAATCATCGGTTCTAGTCATTGTTTATCATCATCTTATTTTATTTGTGAAAATAGATTGTTGAGTAATTACAAATAATTTGTAAATGGAATAATAAAATATTGGAACAAGTGGAAGATTATCCACTTGTTAAATTTAAAATTTAATTTGTTTAACGATATGATTTTTGATAACGAGCACGTGCTCCTGGACCACCAGCTTTCTTCTCTTCTCTTCGTCGAGAATCAGCTACAAGAATTGATCGATCATAATGCATCATTTTACTTCTCAATTCAGGGTCTTGGGTCCATTTAACAAGAGCTCTACCGACAGCTGTACGCGCAGCATCAGCATGGCCAACCATTCCTCCGCCTGTGACATTAATGGTAATGTCAATAGCATTGTAGATATCCTCTCCTGCAATGATTAGTGGTTCTAGGATTTTCATTCTAGCTAATTCTGAAGGATAGATTTCTAGTGGAACAGCATTTATGCGAATGCGGCCTTTTCCAGCTTTAGTGGTTGCTCGAGCAATAGCTGTTTTTCTTTTTCCGGAAGTTAAGACTATTCGTTTGGAAGACATTAATCATTCACCTTATTCAGTTGTTACTCTAGGATCCAATTTTGGATCATAGTTCCAGCCCAATTGCTGGCAAAGCTCGCCAACGGAAATTCGTTTTACCTTTAATTTTGTTGAATCAGCTTCGACAATCTTAACCACTTTTGTTTTTTCAAATTCTTCAGGTACAGAGATGTAACACTTTAGTCTATGAAATGCATCTCTTCCTCGTGGTTTTTTATATGGGAGCATTCCTCTAATTGTTCTTCTAACAAAACGATCAGGTCGTCTGTAGTGGAATGGTCCACGTAAAGGATTATATTTGCTTCTTATGCCTAAACGCTCTTTATACTGAGCAATAATTGACTCGGGTTTTCCAGAGATGACTATCTTTTCAACATTAACTAATTCAATAGTCTCACCGTTTAGTAAACGTTTAGCAACAATAGAGGATAATCTACCTAAGATTGCTCCTTCAGCATCAATAATAGTTGGGTTAGTTGACATTTCTATTCACTCCGAGTATTTTAGACAAGAATGCGAATATTCTTGATTTCTGTTGCTGGTAAATCCATTAAGTCTCTTAATGAAATTACTTTACCTCCAGCTTTGGTTATTTTCTCTATGGCAACTACGCTGAAATTTAATGCAGCAATAGTATAGCTGCCCTTTATCTCGCCTGAAGCTAAAACTTTCCCTGGAACAACAACCAATTCAGTATTTTTGGCATAGCGACTTATCTTGCTAAGATTTACTGCTGGTCTTTGTCTTCTAGGTTTTTCTAGCCTTTCGGAGAGATCCGTCCAAAAAGTGTGCTTTTTATCCTTAGCACCTTTCTTTCTTAAGTCGCGTATTAAAGCGACGGTATTTGGATCTGATGGCCCTGTTGGTTTTGGCATTTACTCACAATCCTCCGTCTTCAATTAATGAAAACAATTATGGATTATCGTTAGTGCTTACTTCTTTTTCAAATATTGCTCCATAGCAACTTTGTAAGCGTTATCCAAGTCTTTAGATTTATTTTTGAGGATTTCGGTTGCTTTCTTAAATGTGTCCATTGGGCTAATTGCACCCGTGGTTTCTAAGAAGAAAATATAATCTCCTTCTATATGACCCATTTTTAATGAATCATAGGTACATGCTAGTGTGCACAAATCACATAAGAGACATTCAAGAGGATCGGTTAATTTTACAACCTTTTTATTCACTTGAAGGATATTCTTGGGGCAAGCATCGACACATTCCATACAACCAGTGCATTTTGAGGAATCTTGTTGTACTTGGGGGTAATAACGATAGCTACAAGTTACAGCAGGAGACCATTTGGCATGCTCTTTTCCTCGACCCATCATTGCAATAGCTTCAAGGGTTATTTTTTGACCTGGACCTAATTTTGCTATGGGGATTTTTTTATTAACTGGAACAATTTTCTGGTCATTTGATTGTAAATCTTGGGAATAAACCATTTTAGATTCATCAACATCTGCTTCGATTTCCAATGTTAAAGCAGCTGAACAGAATTGACAACCTTCTCCACCACAATTTTCACATTCACTGGCTACAGTGAATTCATCGGGGGGGGTTGTTAGAGGTACAAGTCCTAATCTATGAGCTAAAATTTCATCCAATACTGGTGAAGTATTTTCGACTAATATAATATCTTCAATAGCTAAAGTAGGTACTTCGGATATGATGGTTCTTCTGAGACCATTTACGAAAGTATCATTACTGCCTTTGATGATGAAACGCAATCTATTATCTTTGTTTTCTATGACCTCTATTTCCATAGTTAATCACGCAATAATCTTTGTCCTTAATTATAATTGCTAAAAGGACGAGTGATACTTCTAAGTATCAATTCTCGAATGTTTGAAATTACCTTATAAAGTTTTTTAAGAAGACGACCTTTAAAAGTTAATATTATTGTGAAAAAAGATAAGTTAAAGTACTATTGTCGTATAATTTGATATATCTGTTGGATGCGATTATAATGCGTGGTATGATTGTAGGAAGATTTCAACCTTTTCATAATGGTCATATGAATGTTATCAAATATATTCTCAAAGAAGTTGATGATTTAATAATTATAATAGCAGCATCACAACAAAGTCATATGATGAGTAATCCTTTTACTGCAGGTGAAAGATACATCATGATTCATGATTCATTAGTAGATGAAATTAAAGATATTACTCGAGTTATTATTGTTCCTGCAAATGATGTTCGAGATAATGGGTTATGGGTTGCACATTTATTACGACTAGTACCTAAATTTGATATAGTTTATACTAATAATCCATTAACTGCTTACTTATTTGAACAAGCTGGCAAGGAAGTTCGCATACCACCTTTATTTGAACGAAAGGAATACAGTGCACAGCATATCAGAGAGTTAATGAAAAAGAATAATAATGAATGGAAAAAACTTGTTCCAAAAAAAGTTGTTCAAGAAATAATTGAAATAGATGGAATAAAACGAATTCAAATTATTAATTCTACAGATAAAGTTTAACTTTGAAATTTATGACGATATCGTTTCAGACTTATTTTCCCATTAACTACTTCAACACCTTCATCACGAAGCATGTTTGTTTTTTCTTTAACAGCCCCTATCTCACCACCTCTAAAATTACCAATCGAACCATCAGATTTGATAACTCGGTGACAAGGAATATAGGGACCACATAGATTATTTTTCATTGTTGTACCCACTGCACGGGAAGCGCTAGCAGACCATTGTGGATCTCGACGTGCCAATTCTTTAGCAAGATCTCCATAAGTCGTCACTTTACCCTTTGGGACTTCAGCAAGTAAACGCAAAATTGCTTGTTGATAAGGGCTTAAAGTAGCTAGTTTCTTTTCATCTTCTGGAGTTATTATGTACAAATAAAATACCCACCTTTAATTATTATTGATTAATTTATCATTGGGAATTAAATAGCTTTAGTAAAGTCAAGATTAATTTTAATGGTAATTTAAATCATTACTTATTTGGTTCACAGGTTATAATACCAGGTCCCCCCTCTGAACCTTGAACATTAAATACAGCTTTAGATAACCTTTGAGCAATTTCTATATTTGTTAAAGTATGCAAAGTTATTTTATTGGTATTAATAATAGATGGGAAATCTGAGATTGCCATCCAGATGATTAATTGATCTGCTAAATGATAATCAATAGGTCTACCTGTTTTTATCTGAGAAAATAATTCTTCTGCAGCCATTGTACCAACTTTTTCTGCAGATAATCCTTTTTCACCTAAACAATCCCCAGCTAATATTGTATTTTGATTTGTATATG
>JAEORJ010000173.1 GCA_016840945.1 Candidatus Gerdarchaeota archaeon | reverse complement strand
CTTCAATGGTTTTTTGTTAAAGAACCACCAAAAAATGAAAAGGAACCATTAAATTTACTTAAAGCGGTCAAATCAATCAAACCTGAATTAGGTATTCTTCTAACTGCAGATATATTAATTCGTTTTTGTGAACAGATACCTTATGCTTTTCTGGCTATTTGGGTAGTTGACATTAATGGAGTATCTGAATTACAATTTGGGTATCTGACTGCTATAGAAATGGTAACTGCGCTACTAATCTATATCCCGATAGCTTTTCTATCAGATAGATTTACAAAGAAACCTTTTGTAGTGATAACTTTCGTTTTCTTTACTGCGTTTCCAATAGTAATATACTATACACGCACTTTTGAATTATTAATAATTGCTTTCATAATTCGTGGTCTCAAGGAATTTGGGGAACCAACAAGAAAAGCATTGATTTTAGATTTATCTCATGAAGAATATAAAGCAAGCTCTTTTGGGGTATATTATCTTATACGTGATGTTATAGTTTCAATAGCAGCCTATTCAAGTGCACTGCTTTGGAATATAGATCCTTCCGTCAATTTCTTTGTTGCTGCTGGATTTGGAGCAATTGGTACAATATTCTTTGCAATTTTTGGTAAAAATAGGATAAAAGAGATACCTGTAATAACAAAAACAGATACAGAACCATTTAATAATGCAGAATTAAATCCAAAAAAAGAAAATCAGTGATAGCACAATATTGAGTCTATTAGCTAATTATTCATTAGAGAATAATAAATTTGTACTTTTTATTTTGGAGCTTTAGCATCAGGTCTAGCTTCGGTTGCAGGTTTTCCTTCAATTCCCCAATGAGTTTTTGGTACTTCATAAATAATAACTTCTACTGCTTGAGCTGGTATACCCATATTGGTGAATACTTCTGTTATACCTTTGATTACTTCTTTAAGCTTTTCTTCAGAAAACCCTGGCCATAAATTAACTTGAACAATTGGCATAATATCACATCCAAAATAAACAATATTCAAATTAACTTTAAGTTTTTTCAATTTAGTTTCTGTAAGAAAGAAAAATGGCGAATGAACTTTATTTCATATATAAGTGTTCTGAACAAATCTTAAATAGAAATTTTGAAACATTAAAAGGAAAACAAAGTAAAGGGAAAATTATTGATGGAGGTAAAAATCCTAGGATGAATTAATTGATGATAGAATCGAAAAATAATGAAAATTCGATTTCCATTGAAGTAACCGATTTAAGAAAAGTATACAAATCACAAAGGAAAATGCCTGAAGTTAACGCGGTTGATGGTATTTCATTTAGTGTTAAAAAAGGCGAAGTTTTTGGCCTTTTAGGAACAAATGGTGCCGGGAAAACTACTACTATTAATATTTTGACTGGCAATCTTTTACCAACTGATGGTATAGCAAAAGTAGGTGGTTACAATGTGGAAAAGAATATGAATAAAATAAAAGAAATGATAAGTGTTTGTCCCCAAGAACCAGCTTTATACAGCTATCTAACAGGAATAGGCAATATCAAATTCTTTGGTGAACTATATCTCATTCCAAAAGACCAATTGAATAAACGCGCTGATGAACTTCTTGAACTTATCGGATTAAATGATGCTCGTAATCGGTTGTTTAAAGGTTATAGCGGTGGAATGAAGAGACAACTAAGCTTAATTGTTTCATTAATAAATGATCCGGAAATTCTCTTCCTTGATGAGCCAACTGTGGGGATGGATCCACGTAATCGACGAAAAGTCTGGGATTTTCTAAAAACACAAAAAAATAAATCAAAAACTATCATTCTGACTACACATTATATTGAAGAAGCTGAAGCTTTATGCGATAATGTTGCAATTATGGATTATGGTAAAATTATTGCTATGGGTCCACCAAAAGAATTGATTGATGAATATAAGGTGAAAAACTTAGAAGATGTTTTCATGGAAATCACCGGCAGAAGCATTTTGGAGGGTATTGTATGAATTTACGTAGAGTATTTGCACTTGTTAAATTAGAAATGAAACGACAACTATTGGATCCACTAGTATTAATCTTCACTACTTTGTTAGTACCTGCATTAATACTAATTTTTGGATTTGCTTTAGGTAAATTATATGGTTGGGGTGATGAATATACTGTTTTTGAGCAAATGATATCAGGTTTTCTAATATATGGTGGTTTGCTTACAATATATGATGTTGCAGCTGGTGTTGGTGCACAACGTGATAGTGGTATTGAAAAGAGAATTAATACTACTCCCTTAACAAAAGGAGAATATATCCTAAGCCAAATGATATCCTATACAATAAAGCCAATAATACAACTAGTGCTTGGATTAGGTTTAGCTGTTGCTACTGGTTTTAGACCAGCAATATTCTTTAATAATCCTAGCTTCTTTGGGATTTACACACTTGGGCAAAAATTCCTTGGTTGTCTACTTATTATTCTCATACTGGTTATTTTCACATTCTCATCAGTTGGATTGGGACTTATTACTGCCGCCATCACAAAAACTGGGAACGCTGCAGGGGGATTATCATTTGCCTTTATTGTTCCCCAGCAAATCTTTGGTAGCTTTATTCCTCCGTATATCTTTCAAATAGAGATATTAGGGTGGTTTATGCCGAGTTGGTACGCTACCTATCCTATGTTCCTAATATTTATTGGTGTTCCATTTTCAAGTTGGGATATTTGGGTAAGAATGTTAGGGCTATTAGCATTCAGCATTATAGTTTATGTTATAGGATTAGTCTTACTTAATCGAAAGAATAGATGATAAGATTTATCTTTGTAATTTGATGTGAACTAATCGTTCCAATCAAATTCTTTCTTTTTCTTTCTGATTAAAAAACACAAAACAAATACTAGAGAAATAAAAATAATGGAAGTTTAAATTTGCAAAAAGTAAAAGTTGTTTCTTGGATGAAATATGGTCCTCCCGAAGTACTCCAGATTAAAGAAATAGCAAAACCAACTCCAGAAAGTAACGAATTACTAATCAAAATATTAGCTACAACCGTAACAGCTGGAGATACTAGGATGCGAAGTGGTTCTGTTAACTTCTTAATGAAATTTCCATTTAAGTTAATGTTTGGTTGGAAAAAACCCAAGCATCTTGGATTTGAATTTGCAGGTGAAATTGAACAAGTGGGTAGTGATGTTAAATTATTCAAAAACGGTGACCAAATTTTTGGCACAACTGCTGGATTAAATATTAGCACATATGCTGAATATATAAGTATTCCAGAAGAATGGAAAGGTGGTCTCCTGGGAAATAGACTCTTAGCTAAGAAACCCGCTAATATAAGTTTTGAAGAAGCAGCTGCGGTGCCAATTGGTGGAATGACAGCATTATATATCCTTCAAAAAGGCAAAGTTCAGAAAGGAGATAAAATACTAATCTATGGTGCATCTGGAAGCGTTGGAACATATGCTGTACAATTAGCGAAAAATTTGAATGCCGATGTGACTGGTGTTTGTAGCACCTCAAATTTAGAATTAGTGAAATCTATTGGTGCAGATCATGTTATAGATTATACTAAAGAAGATTTATCAAAAATTAAAGAAAAATATGATTATGTTTTTGATGCTGTAGGTAAAATGTCAAAATCAGCATATAAGAATTTGCTAAAGGAAAATGGTTTTTTTCTTTCAGTTAAACATCCTACTAAAACCAATCCTGAGAATTTCAATTATCTTGTGACGATACTTAAAGCTGGAAAACTAAAAGTGATAATTGATAGAAAATATCCATTAGAGAAAATTAGTGAAGCTCATTCATATGTTCAAAAGGGTCATAAAAAAGGGAATGTGGTTATAACAATGAATCAGAAAAATACTCCCAAATAAAGGAAATCAATGGTGAATAATTTGAAAAAAAATAAATTCAGACATTTTAGAATGATACATCTCACAAATTCTATACTGAAAATGATTATACGATTAATGAGAGAAAAAGATGTGCAAATACCAGAAATTACGGCATCAGAATTATTTGATAAAATGAAATTTGATTCCAATCTAGTTTTAATTGATGTTCGAATGGCTAGTTTCTTTAACACTAGATATGGGCATATCAAAAATGCTAAATCTTATCCTATTTTGAAAATGATGAAGAGTATAGAAGAACTAGGGAATTCCTATAAGGATAAGGAGGTAATTACTATGTGTTACGGTGGGGGATTGTCATTATCTGCAGCAGACTTTTTACTTCAATCAGGATTTAAAGATGTTAAAAGCTTGAAAGAAGGTACTGATAATTGGGCTAAATTAAAATATCCAACAGTTATTACTGAGGATTTGTAAGGAAAAAACAATATGGTTGATCAAGAAAATGAAAGCCATTATATATGAAAAATATGGTTCACCAGAAGTCTTACAATTAACTGAGGTGGAAAAACCAATTCCTAAAAATAATGAAGTGTTGATAAAAATTCATGCCACATCAGTAACTCAAGCTGATGTGAAATTACGTGGTTTATATCTTCCACCTATGCAAAAGTTCATGGCAAGGATATTCATGGGTTTTCGAAAACCAAAGAAACCGATTTTAGGAACTGATCTTGCAGGTGAAATCGAAGATATTGGCAAAGATGTTAAACTATATAAAAAAGGCGACAAAATATTTGCTTCCACATTTTGGTCTGGTTTTGGAGCTTATGCGGAATACAAATGCATGCCTGAAGATAACATGTTAGCAATAATGCCAAAAAATCTATCTTATGAGGAAGCTGCTGCAGGAATTGTTTCTGGTGGGATGGCTGCATTAATGGTACTTAGAAAGGCAAAGATTCAAAAGGGACAAAAAGTTTTGGTCTATGGAGCTTCTGGAAGTGTTGGTACATTTGCAGTTCAAATAGCAAAAGCCTTTGGCGCTGATGTGACTGGTGTTTGTAGCACTTCAAATATACAAATGGTTAAATCTATTGGAGCAGAGAAAGTAATTGATTATACTAAAGAAGATTTTACAGAAAGCGATGAAACTTATGATATCATTTTTGATGCAGTAGATAAATTACCAAAATCAAAAGCTAAGCGTTCATTAAATGAATCTGGTCTATATTTGAATGTCAATAAAGATTCGGGTTCAATGAATGAGGTAAAACCTGAAGTTTTAATAGCCCTTAAAGATCTTGTTGAAGTTGGAAAGGTAAAACCGGTTATTGATAGAAAATATTCCATAGAACAAATAACTGAAGCTCACAAATATGTTGAACAGGGACATAAAAAAGGCAATATAGTAATTCAAATTGATTAAATAGTATAAAAAATACAAAGAATTTTAATATTCAAGAATATGTTCTCATAGATTTGAGATAACGTTTAAAATCAATAAAGAAATAGTTAGATAGGGTTAAAGTTTATAGAGGGATGAACTTTGAAAAAAAGCAATTACTTGATACTAGGATTTGTTATTTTAATTATTTTTATTACCCCATTTGTGAGATTTAATTTAATCACTAAAGTTGATTCGTCTATTAGGTCCACAATTGAAAGCAAAAATCAAACTCAATTTGTTGATAAGAAGATTAGTAATATAGATAATTTATATTATTTTATTGAAAATAAAGGTCAGTTTTCTGAAGAATTAAAATATTATTCAAATTATAATAAATTAACAATCGGTTTTCTAAATTCTAAAGTTAAATTTCTAACTTCTAATAGTGAATTTCAAATAACTTTTCAAGGTTCTAATGATGTATCTCCAAAAAGCATTGATTGTCTTGTAAGTGTTAGCAATTATTATACTAATGAGGTTTTTATATCAAATGCTCATCATTACAAACAAATTATCTTTGAAAACCTATATGATGGGATATCACTTATTTACAAATATACTCCATTAGGTTTGAAATATGATTTCTTAGTTGACCCTTTTGCAAACATTGAGCAAATAGCAATTATCTATGAGGGCTTAGATGAGTTACAAATAAATACAAACAGTTTGGAACTTTGTGTAGGTGATAGCATAATTTATGATGATGAACTTAAAGCCTGGTATGAGAGAACAAAAGAGCCAATTGATATTGAATTTAATAAAAAAGTAAATTCATTTTCCAATAATAAAATAGTGTCTTTTTCTGTAAAAGAAAATTATGACAAATCCCAAAGAATAATCATAGATCCATTAATCTGCACTTTTTCAACATTTTATGGGGGGAGTAATGTGGAACACGCTGTAACTGCAGGGGATCATGGAGAATGTGATCTATTCGTAGATGATGAAGGTTACATCTATTATACTGGACAATCTTTTTCATCAGATTTTGGTACAACAAATCCTTTTCAAAATCTGCTTGATCAAAATATACTCCCTGGAGGAGGGGGAGACGTATCACTTCTTAAGATGACTCCCGATGGACAATCTATAGTATTTGCAACATTGATTGGTGGAACTGATTGGGATGTTGGAACTTCTGTTAATGTCGATTCATTTGGTAATATTATCTTACTTGGAGTGACTTTCTCTCTTGATTTTCCAATATTAAATGCTTATCAAGAAATTCATGGGGGAGATGAAAATTACAAAGATGTTTTTATCGCGAGGTTTAATTCTACAGGTGGATTGTTATCCTCAACATATTTTGGAGGAAGTGCACATGATTATCCGTATGGGGTAGCAATTGATGAAAATGATAATATTATATATTGTGGAGGTTCTTCTTCTACAGATTTTTTTACAAAAAATGCTTACCAAAGTGTACTTAATGGTAGTAGTGATATAACACTTACAAAATTCTCTTCAGACTGTCAATCCGTTCTATTTTCGACTTTGTATGGAGGAAGTAGTAATGATTTTGCGATGGATGTAGTTTTAGATTCAACTGGAAATATTATGTTAACTGGAATGGTTGTTGGTGATGATTTTCCAACTGTAAATGGTTATCAATCTCATATTACAGGAGGATTTGGATCATTTTTATTAAAATTTAGCTCAAGTGGTTCTTTAATTTTTGCAACCACTATTGATGGAGCTCTTTATGATAAAGGTATGGGAGTTACAGTTGATGCTCAGGATAATATCGTTGTAGCTGGTGGTACAGTATCAATTGACTTTCCTTTAGTTAATGCAACTCAAACAACAATTGGTGGAAATGAAGATATTTTTGTTTCCAAATTCTCTGCGGATGGTCAAGAATTGCTTTTTTCAACATTTATTGGTGGAGGTGGAGGAGAAGAAGGGCAGGATATAAAAATCGATAGTGAAGGAAATATAATTGTCGTTGGATTAACAACTTCTCCTAACTTTCCAATTAAAAATGCATTTCAAGAAACTTACTTAGGAGAATATGATGCTTGTATAGCTATTATTGCACCAAATGGTACTTTATTATCTTCAAGCTTTTTAGGTGGAGATTTGATGGATAAAGCTATAGGTGTAGCAATGAATGCTGATGATTCGTTTATTGTTGGAGGTTGGACTTTATCAACTAATTTTCCTACTAAAGATCCATATCAATCATCTTTGAAAGGTGTTAATGATATCTTTATCGCTAAATTTTATCTAGATCCGACACCTATAACACCTACAACCACACCTACAACTTCACCTACTACTTCTGCAGGATTGGTTTTTGGTATGCAAACAATGTTTTTATTAATCTCATTGATTGGTGGATGTATAATAATAAGGAAAAAACATTAAATGACTCAGGAATATACTAGAATGTTAGTAAATATTCAGGTTTAATGGGTGAAGTAAAATCTAAATTCTTATTAGTTCTAAAAGAACTTTACAGTAATCAATACACTACAAAAAACAACCATTGAAAATGCAACAAAGGTAATGTTTATTTTATATTACCATAGTAAATGGTCTATTTTAGAATGTGGTTGTTATGCATAAAAAGTATCAAATATCATTAACTGTAGTTTTCATTTTTATTATTTTATCTGTGAATGTTTTACCAGCTAAAAGTGTAACTTTGTCGTTAACTGATGAAATAAACGATATTGTACACATGGTTGATGGAGAAACAGTTGGTGTGAATATAGATGTACAACCTGATATTGATATAACATCATTAGTTATCAACGATACAACAATAGCTATTACTTTTTTTGCCGCGCCAATATTATCAATAGATAATTGGTATGATTTTATTGTCTATTGGAATGGACAGAACATCCAGAATTTTACAGATGGACATTGGAATATGGGTAATATTATATCTTCAACAAAATTAGTTGATAGTACTGGTGATAAAATTGTTCATACAAATAGTAGTGATATTATAGAAGTAATTGGTAATACTATTTATTATCCAATATTAAATCACTCATTAATTGTTACTGATTTAGATCCCGTAAACATGATTATGGATGCTCGACATAGAACAGGTTCAGGAGCTGAATTTTATAGAGATGTTTTGGAGTACAACATCGGAACTGAAAGTGCGCCAGGTTATACAATAATAATTTCATTAGTTAGTTTATCAGCTATTATAATGATATTAATAATTTTCAAGAAAAAACACTAATAGTGTTATTTTTCTATTAAATACTTTAAATGAGAATGATTAAACAGCCGATTTTTTTTATAATCATTTGCCTATAGAGTGCATCTTTTAAATAATAAATACAATGTGATTGAAGTTTAAAATAATTAAGGGTGATTAGTGAATGAAACCAATTAGTTTATGCTTAACTCAGATGGGTAAAACGGGGCTTGAATTAGTATCATCATATCCCGATATCTTACCTCAACAATTGCTTAATGAGATAGTTTTAAAGAGCATGCCAATGAGTGCAAAAGCAGGAGACTATACATCGAGCACAGCAGAAAATATTGTATTTGAAAGTTATATATTTACAGTACCAGGAGAAGCAAGAAATAATATTGCTTCATTAGTAGCGGTATTTGAAAATACTGAATATAATAGAGAAAGTATTCGAAAATTCTTCTCATTCACTGTCAAAGAACTTCAAAAACACAATTATGCTGACACGAAAACCTTTGAAACGATTTTACCAAACATGTACGATGGATTGGCTAAAGGACATGTAAAAATCAGAATCAGTTCTGTAGTAACATTAGATTTTGATTTCTCATACAAAGAAAAAGAGAATAAGAAACGTGAAGAAGAATTTGTTGATGCAATGAAAGATGATTTATGGAAATAATCACGGTGAGTTCAGATGTCATTCCTACTAAATCTATTCAAAAAGAAAACTAAAAACGTAAATCTAACCATTTGTGGATTAGATAGTGCAGGAAAAACAGCATTTGTCAATTATTTGATACATGGCGAATTCAGAGAAACAGCACCAACTATGGGTATATCACGAAAATCATTGAGTTTTCCAAAATTAGACATTCATGTCTTTGATATGGGGGGCCAGGAAGATTTTCGACCTATGTGGTCTGACATCAATGAAAAGTCTAATGCTCTAATTTATGTTGTCGATAGTACTGATCACCTAAGATTTGAAGAAACAAAGGAAATTTTCCATCAAATCTTAACTACACAAATTGATTCAGAAATTCCAGTTCTTATTTTATTACACAAAGTGGATCTCCCTGATCGAATGGGTCGAATTGAATTTACTCGTAATTTTGGTCTTTTAGATGCTGAAATGGCTTATACTTGGGCTGTTTTTGAGACTTCTGCTGTTACTGGACAAGGTATAGTAGAATCTATGACTTGGTTTATGAACCTTTTAGGAGAGTGATTTATTGGCTTCAATAGAAACAATTTTCTTTTTGGTTACCTCTATTTTTGTTGCTACACCACCATTTATTTTCTCCTTACTAACGAATTATTCATTTTATCGTAAAAGAACAGTTGGTTCTTTGTTTCTACTCATATCCTTTGGTATGATTTCCGCTTCAGAATTATTAAACACTGCTTCGATCTGGATTGGAGGTCTATATGGTAATACCTATGCTAATGTTGTTTATTGGTTACAAGCATTTTTTGTCAATCTTTATGGTTTGGCTATGATATACTTCTACCTCTTTTCCACAAGACACATCCTAAAAGATAATGAAGTGGTTAAATCCATTACTGCTGTTATCTTAGGTGAAGGTGTAGCTGTCATCACCACATTATTGATAACTTATCTACGGGGAGGATATATAAATTTTGAAGCTGTTGTTGAATTCAACTTAGCAAACTCTGATATTCCCTTCATTGCTCCTTCACCAATAATGCTGTTAGCTATTTATGTTCCTCTTGTATTAATTATTCTAATACGTATACTCATAAGTCTATTCACTTTAGGGCGTAAAATTACTGATCCTGTTGCCAAGAGAGGTACAACTTACATAACTATCAGTGTTTATGGTCTTACCTCTGTTATGGTGCTATTCATTTTGATGCAAATACCAGTTATCAATAGTAGTGTTCCTGCTATGTTTTTCCTACAGATAAGCAAAATCCTTTCATTGACTTTGATGATGGTCTTTGGTTATCTTGGTTGGACATTACCTGATTGGCTTAAGAAACGAATTAGAGGTAAAGCTTGGATTGTTCAAGCGTTCAAAAAAGCTGAAGGTAAAGAAATTACCTATGCTTATAGTAGTTCTGCCAACGCCAAGGAACTAAGCAATATATCAATTAAGGAAGTAAGTGATCCCTAAAATCCATACTTTCCTTTCTATTTTACCTTATCATTATTCTATATCATTTCTTTTTAAATGAATTTTTCTAAAATACAAATTTTTTCCAATTAATGATAGCAATTATAACAAAAAAAGAAAGTATAGAAGAATAATCTTCTAAACTGATAGAGCATCACCAACTTTCTTATAACCAATAGGTATCATTATCATTCCTATAATTAATGGTATAACTAACCAACATAGTAATAATGCGATTAGTATTCCTGTTTTAACTTGTCCATAACCTTTTGCTGCAAGAGGAACATTTCTGTTTAATGCCCATGTTTTTTGTTCACCTAATTGTATGATTTCTAAAACAAAAGCTACAATACCTGTGATTCCTCCAGTTATTCCACTAACTAAATTTAGGATAAGAATTAATAATTCTCTATCACCAAAAGCAACAAGTTGTTGATCTTTGTTTGCATTACCAGCTTCTTTTAACTTGCTAGCAAGCTGGAATTGTTTAACGAGTAAAACTATTGGCGGAAATATTAACCAACCCAAAAAGATGGTTAACCAATACCAAGTAGAAATATCTCTATAAATTTGCCCTAATTCTCTTATTTGATGACTCATAATAATAATAACTCCTATTCCTCTAAGAGTAAGCTAAAAGGAGCTTCTATGTAATTAAATATTTTTATAATTAAAACACATGAATTTTATATCATATATATAAAAAATGTACATTTTCTTAAGATCATTTAATTTAAAAATTATAAAAAATCCGATGGTATTTATTTTTAAAAAATCTAAGAAAATTATTAAAAAATAAATTCAATTATTAAGTGCAAATAACAATGTTCATTTTATAATTGGTGAGTAGTCGTGATACGTGAACTTTATGATTTGGAATATATTAACTATTCAATTGGTCAACCTTATAATATCGTTATCGTTCTTCGCTTAGAAGGCCATATAACAAGAGAATTACTTGAATCTGTTTTAATAAAACTTCAACTACGTCACCCCTTACTTAAGACCAATATTATTACTAATGAAAGAGGTAAACCAGTATTAACAGCTAAAGGAGTATTAACTATTCCTCTTACAATTAAAAAACTAGATAATGAAATGGTGACTCATAATGAATTTCGCCAGCAATTGATTACACCATTTGATTATACAAAAAATACACAACCATTAATACGTATTACTATGTTTACATCAAATGAATTTTCTGATATAATAATTTGTGTTCAGCATTCTATAACTGATGGTTTATCCATGTTCTTTCTCGCTCGAGATTTAATAGATTATTTAAATAATCCCCAAAAAGAAGTCGAAGTCCTTTCTGTTCCATTAAGTAAAGAAGATATCTTTCCTCCAAAAGTTCGAAGAATGATTCCCAAGAAACCTATACTAGCGAATTTCTTATTTGTTATCTTACGAATTTATCATAGATTACGTTTTGGTTTTAAAAAGAACAATCAAGATCTTGAAAGAAAGGTCAAAGATAAGTTTAAAGATGTTGAGATTTATTCATGGAAGCTTACAGATAAAGAAACTGATTTATTTTTAAAGCGATGTAAAAAGGAACAAGTTAGTGTTCATGCAGCTTTGTGCACAGCTTTTTTACCAGATTTTGGTGCTATTAATAGTCCTGTTAATCTTCGTACAAGATTGAATTTTCCTATTGGAGAAGCTTTTGGTATGTATGCAGCAGGAGGATTTGTAGGGATGAAATATAGAAAAAGGAAGAGTTTTTGGGTTAATGCCCAAAAAAATCAACGAAAATTATTATTAAGTCTTCGTGACCGTAAAGTTTTTGGTTTTCAAAGAATTTTTAATAAATCACTACCTGTTTTAAAAATTAACAAATTAAGCAGTCTCATGGTTGATTTTACAGATCAAAGAAAGTCAATTTTTATGACTAATTTAGGTTCTTTAGATCGATATGGATTAATTAGCAATCCAGATAAAATTTCACTTCAATCGTTCTATGGTGCAATTTCCCATCCATTTGGTGGAACAATTGCTTTGATTTTTACTTTACAAAAAGAGATGTATTTTCATTTACACTATCTTAAATCTGAATATGATTTAGCTAAAATAAAACATCTAGTTGAAAATGTAACCAAACGTATTCTTGAAAATATCTAGTTAAGGTATTAATATTGATTTTCGACATCAACAAGATTTATTGGTTCTTCGTTTCGAAATACCCGAGTAAGATTTTCTATAATAATTTCCAATGATTTTTCAGAATATTTGGTTTGGTCAACAAAACCTACATTATGAGGAGTAGCAATTACATTTGGTAGTTCCCAAATAGGGTATCTTGAAGGTTTATCTAGTTCAGGTTTCCATTTTGGATCCCACCAATGTGGTATCCACCAGACATCTAAAGCTGCTCCCGCAATTTTGCCACTTTTTAGAGCTTCATAAAGGGCTTTTTCATCAATTATTGCTGCTCTTGCAATGTTAATAATATAAGCTTCTTCTTTCATTAGAGATAATTCTCGTTCACCAATCATTCCTCGAGTAGCAGGTGTAAGTGGCACAATAACTATAACAAAATCTGATTCTTTTAGAACATAATCAAGATCCTTTTCTGTACCTAAGAAATTAAGTTTTAATTCTTTTTTTAATTCCTCATCAGGTCTTCTTTTTATTCCTAGAATCTTCATCTCAAAAGCTAGTAATCGTTTAGCAATTTCCTTGCCAATATTACCCATACCAATAATGCCAACATTCTTATCTCTCAACTCAATTCCTCGTTCAGAAAATCTCTCTGGAAAATGAGCATTTTTTTGTGGAATTTTTTTTGCTAGAGAAAATAATAATCCTATTGCCCCCTCTGCCATCGGTACAGGATTTGCTCCAGAAGTGTTTGCCATTTTCACATTCTTTGGAATAACATCAAATGGCATTGCATCAACACCCGCGCCTGTTTTTTGTATAAATTTTAATTTCTTGGCATTTTGTACAATTTCAGATCCTAATCGTGTTGCTATTATTACCTCTGCATCTTTAGCTAATTCAACAAGCTCTTCATCAGTTCCTTCTTCTGGGATTATGAATTCCATTTCTTTTGGTAACAATGATTCATAATTTCTTAACCTTTCAGCAATATATAAACTAGCAACTAATACTTTCATTTTTTTTCACATCAATCGGCTATTTTTTTACTCTTATATTAAATGTTATAAGCTATCATTTTGGCCTAACTCTATCAAACCAGTCTAAATTTAATTCGATACTATCTGAAGCTGAATTTAATTGACCTATCTCATCTTTGGTTAAAGACCATTGAGTAGCATGAATATTAGATTCCAAATGCTTTAACTCTTTAGTGCCTACCAGAGGGATAATGTCGTTATCTTTTAATAACCAATTAATCGCCACTTCTGCAGGTGTTATATCATGAACATCAGCAATTTTTCTTAATGTAATAAATAATTCTCGTGTTAAATCAAAGTTCTCTCTATGTCGATAGAGTTCCCAATGTTGTCGGTTATCATTTTCTTGGAAAATATAATTATCATCGATTTTTGTGGTTAAATAACCATTATAGAGAGGGCTATATGTTAAAGCTGGTATATTTTGTTTACGTAAAAATGGTAGTATTTCTTTTTCGATACTACGGTTGATTAAATTATATTCTAATTCATTTACAACTATTTCACCATTTTGTAGAAGATCATTAGCTTCTTGTAATAAGGCATTTGGAAAATTACTTACACCAACATGTTTTATTATACCTTCCTCTAAGAGATCATCCATTGCTTTCATTGTCTCAAATAATGGTTTATAAGTATCAGGCCAGTGAATCAAATAAATATCTATATAATCAAAATTTAAATTCTCTAAGCTTCTTTTAGCTGATCTCAAAACATTCTTGTAACTGAGATTAATCTGTGATACCTTTGAAACAACAACAATATCTTCTCGATCTCCTCGCTCTCTAATAACGTCACCTATATGCTTTTCAGCTATTCCACCAGCATATTCTTCTGCAGTATCAATTAGATTTATGCCATTATCCAAAGCAAAAGTTAGACATTTATGTATTTGTTCTTTATCTTGTATTCCTTTAAATTTGTGTCCAAAAGCTAGTGTTCCCAAACCAATTTGTGATACTTTTAAATCTGTTTTTCCTAATTTACGCAATTCCAACTTTATACCTTCAAAAAATAAAATTATCTGTAATTGTTAGTTGTTTTTAAATTACTTATTTAATATATATTTTCAGAAATCTAGACTTGAAGCGCATAAGATTATTGATTAGATAATTTCATATCACTTATTTGTTATTTCTTAATTTTTTAGTTTTATATATTAAAAATCAATAGTTTTGATATTATTAAAATAATTAGAGATATTTTATAACAATGATTCTAAAAAAAGTGATATGTATGAGTTTTTCTACTGTTGATTCAAAATCACAAAAACAACTAACTATAGCAGTTAAGGAAAGGCTAATTAGAAATAATGCTTCACTAGTAGGTATCGCTGATTTATCTATTCTCACTGATTATGGTTTTTTTCTTCCTATTACAAAAGGATTTACTAGAGCAATATCTATCGTATTTAAACTATCAGATGATATAATTGATAATCTAATTGATGGACCAACTAAAGAATATGCTAACCATTACAACGAAATTAATGCTAAATTAGATGAGCTAACAACTGACCTAGTGTTTTTTCTAAATAACAAAGGATTTAATTCATTAGCTATTGAAGCATCTAAAGTTTTGGATAAAGAAACTCATAGTGCGAACTTTCCACACAAAACAGCTGCAATTTTAAGTGGAATAGGGTGGATTGGTAAGAGTAACCTACTTATAACACAAGAATATGGTCCTCGAGTTCGTTTAGCAACTGTGTTAACAAATGCACCTTTGCTATCTGATTCACCTCAAAAAAAGAGTAAATGTAGTTCATGTTCTGAATGTGTGAAGATTTGCCCAGTATAATCAATATATGACCATTTATGGGAGTTCGGTGATACTCGAGATAAATTATATGATGTAGAAAAATGTAGTAACTTTGTTCATCAACAAGAGATGATAGTTGGAAAACCAATTTGTGGTCTATGTGTTAAGGTTTGTCCTTATGGCCGTGCTTAATTTTTCTGGGTTAAATATTTTATTTTAAATTAATTTATACTTGCAAAATTTATATTGTTAAAAACAATTGAAAAAACATTCTTAACTTGTCTTTTAAAAAGGACAAATAGGCAGTCATTATCAAATTATTCATAAAAACCTGTCCTCTAAAGAAGGAATTACATTTACCAAATTTAAGTTTTTAATAAGAAACACCTATTAATCAATTAATTAATCTCTATGTGTGAATAAAATGAGATTTGGTAAATTTATCGGATGGCTCTTCTTTTTTGCAATGCAAGCAGCATTCGATACCTTTGTTATCTGGGGCCTTGTTACCTATGGTGAGTCTGGAACGTTCATAAGCGATAAAACAACAATTATTCTTATTGCTGTTCCAACTATAATCGTTATTAATATTCTCTTAGCGATACCTGGAATGATTTTTTCTGCTGGTATGTTTAAGAAGAAAGACGAAGAAAAGAAATTCAAAATGCCTGATAAGGTTTCAAGTTGGTTTAGGAAAGAAGATACTAAAGAAGAAGACATTGAAAGATGGTTCAAAGAAAACATTACTGAAGAAAAGATTGCTAAATGGTTTAAAGAGAAAACAGGCGAAGATAGTTAATAATCAAACTAGATTGTTAAATAATGAGATAGAAAGGGTTAATCCCTTTCAATAATTCTCATGCCTATTGGAAAATGGTCACTATAACCATTCATATCGACTTTTCCAGAGGGACGACCAAAACGTCTTGGTGTACCATATTTCCCATCCATCATTTTATCGTCTCTAATAATCTCTACGAATTTCTTCTTAACGTAAAAATCTCCTTCATCTACTAAGAAAGCTTTAGAGACTAGGAATTGGTCTATCATTAAGGGGAAATTTTGGTAGTAATTTGTTCCAATGCCTTTGCTCATTTCTTTCCACATCATATTGAATAATCGCGGAGTGGTTTTTTGGGCATTAATAACTTTCTCTTCAGTGTTAGAGCTTAAAGCATATTCAGTCATAGATCTATTGAAAGGTTCATCGTTGAAATCACCCATGACAATAATTGGAGCAAATTCACCAACAATCTCATGAATGCGTGAATTCCAATAAGCTAAGGTTTCACCTGCGACCATTCGATAAGGTTCTGATTCTAAAGTTCCAGCACTTCTCGCTGGCCAATGATTACCAATAACAATTAGTGGTTTTCCGCTGTCCTTTAGTGTGAAATTGACTTGATATATATCTCGAGTAGCAACGCGCTTCATAACTACATGTGAAAAATCCAATCCTTTTTCGAGTTTGTTAGCATCATAGATAAAAGCGACATCTACACCTCGATCATCCGAGCAATCATGATGAGCTACTTGATAATCACGTGTTTTCATTCGGACTTTATCTATTAGTCTATTCAGAACATTTGCGTTTTCAACTTCACAAACACCAAGAAGATCTGGACCTTTTTTACCATTCATTTTCTTAATTACTTCAGCTAATTGGTGAAGTTTTCGATTAAGAACTAATTCATTCCAACCTTTGAGTTCATTCCCTATGGTCCTTTTTAATTTATCAGATCTGTCTTTATAGTGCTCAACATCAAATAAATTCTCAACATTCCACCAGGCAACATAAAGTTCTTTATGCCCAGCTTCCTTAGATTTCTTATTTCTTTTTGGTTTAGAATTATCTTTTGGCATAAAAAATAGATTTCATATTCTTGATTTAAAGTTTATGAGTGTAGAGAAATACTAATTTGCATAATAGAGAAACACTAAATATTACTTCAATTTAACTAATAATGATTTGTTGATGAAAAAAAGAACCATTGTAACCATTGTAATTCTTGCAATTATAGTACCAGGATTATCAACTGGAGTATATTTCACAACTAAAATCTTTAATCAATCAGATTGGACTTATAATGTGGGAGAAGCAATTTACGTACCTAATAATGCAGAAGTACCAAGATATGAGTTTATCCCAGATGGGCATATTAGCGTTTTACCTGATGGCTACGGACAATGGATGACGTTTT
>JAEORJ010000172.1 GCA_016840945.1 Candidatus Gerdarchaeota archaeon | reverse complement strand
TTAATAATCCTAACTTAGAAAAATTAAAAGAATATTTTTAATAGATTAGTTACAGCTCTACTTTATTTAACAATATGCTGAAAAAGCTTTGCTTGTTAATCACCTAAAAACAATGAATAAACGTGCAAGTTGATGAATATACGTGCAAAATTAAATAAACGTGCAAAGCCGATCTCGGCTTTGCACAATAATTAACGTCACTACCTCTTAATTTCCATTTTTGCACAATAACTAAAACGAAGTTTTACTGCATTTTCAAAGTATTCCTGAATTAAAACACAGATATTATGAGCCAATGCTTTACATAAAATTTCGTTAGTTTGGCCAATATCACTTTTGCTATACAGATAGTTGCCAAACTTACGTTTAATCATACTAAAAACAGTTTCAGCGTTGGATCGTTTGTGATATTTCATCAGGAAGTATTCCTTGTTTTCATCAAAGAATCGCTTCATAGTATTCCAAACAAGATTCCCCCTTGGACTTGTTTTTGCATTATCCTTAAACATGATATAGGGGATTCCACCAAGCTCTGCAACAGTCTGTAGGTTTTTACGGGAACTATATGCCTTGTCAGCACTTACTTCTCTGATTTTGAAAGTTTCAGCAGTGATCTTTACAAGTTTTTTAAACTGGGGAGAATCAGCATAGTAACCAGGAGTTACCTCAATAGCAGTTATGATATTGCTTATTACTCCACTTGTTACATGTGCTTTTTTATAGATACGTTTAACAGAATCAATCTCAGTTCTAACATCAAGCCAGCGACCAAATAATGAAGTTGAAAAACCACTTGCATCTACAGCGAAATCAAGTTCCAATTGCTTCAGCGGGTTTGCTGATTTCTCTACAAGAAATTTTAGAATATCTATCATTGCCTCTTCTTTGTAATAATTCAAAATAGTGTTAAAGTGCGGTTTTTTACTGATATAACCTTTAGTAATTGCATAGTCAAGAAATGATACACATCTACGGCTTGATTTTCCATAATAAGTACGCATTACACAACAAAATATCATGTCTTTGAGATCATTGAATGGTCGACCAGGGCGATTAATAGATTTTGATATAATGAGTGAATCCAGAAGTTCAATTAAAATGTCCTGAAACATTGCAAATTCACATGTTTGAGTCTGGTTATAAGCTGGCCATTTCTGCTTGTAGTTATGAACTATTGCCTCATGGTCAAGATAATAATCAAGCTCATCAGGTTTAAGCTGTAAATTAAAAATATTTGGATAGTAAGTTTTATCAGCATTTCTTTCTTTTTCTTCTCGGGGTTTGATACTCATATTATCAGACTCCACGACCTCTGGAGTGTCGCAATCACTCCATTGGTCAATCAATGTCTGTTTTATGGGCATAAGTCTTATTTATACCCATAGTATTATACTATAGGTATATATTTGGATGTATATAAACTTTACCTAAGATAATATACCATAGGTAATTTTATATATTGAAATATCTATTCTTACACTAATGAGTATCAAAGAAATTATCGTCATGAATTGCAAATGTGAACGATGTAGGCACGAATGGATAACTCGAAGTAAAGAAATGCCGAAGGTCTGTCCAAAATGTAAAAGTCCATACTGGAACAAACCAAGAAAAGACAGGAAAAGGAACTAAAAGAGTTTTGATTGCGCTGACAAAAGATTTGAGAGATTGTTTTTCTTTATGATTTCTAATATTGGCAGAATATTTTCTATTTCAGTAATTTTGTATTTTTGTTTCACCTCCTTTAAACCTTCAATTGGTGAAAATTTGTAATCAAATTTTGGGCAAAATATAGTTATTCTTTGTTCATGTGCATGTCTTAACTGAGTCATTACCCCACCACCTGACGAAGCAGTAACAGAAATTAAAGCATCAGATAGACCAGAAGTAATTCTGTTTCTCTGAAGTAATGCAAATTTACTACCTCGAAAACTAGGGAGATTCTCACTTATTAACAACCCTTTCTTTCTAATTTCATTAAATAATGGAATATGCTGTTCAGGAAAAAGTCGAAGAAGCCCTGGCCCCATCACACAAATTGTTTCCCCAGATGCTTCCAAAGCACCTTTATGGGCTTCATAATCTATTCCTATTGCTCCTCCACTTACAACACATAATCCATTTTTTACAAGCTCAATTGCATTGTTATGTGCCCATATTTTTGATTTCTCATCAGATGATCTGCTTCCAACTATTGCAACCTTTTTAACTTTAAGTAATTCTTTTTTTCCTTGCAAAAATAAATTTACAGGAGGATTCGGAATTAATTTTAATCTATTTGGATATTCGTTTGAGATTAAAGGAATCATTTCAATATTATTTTGCTTACACTCGATTAGAATTTTTTCAAAATTTTCATTTGAAGCATTTTTTAACTTCTCCCATTCATAATAAGCAGATTCATTAAATACACGACTTCTTAACAAGGCATTTTTATCTGCTTCCCAAATTGCATCAATTGTACTAAAATAATCGAATAATTTGATTATCTTTCTTGGTCCAACGCCTTTAATGTTACATAATTTTAGCCATTTTATCATATTTTTATCTGACATTACTTTTTCACACCTAACAATTTATCTAATTCATGAAGAATAGCATCTCTATTTATACCAAAACAAACACAAATAATGTTTTCAACCCTTTCTAATAATAGTAATTTTTTAACTTCAAGAATGTTGCAACCTGTTGTTTTTACATCATCAAACAAAAGAATTTTTTTCTCTGAAAGAGGTCTATTTATTTTCATTGAATCTTTTA
>JAEORJ010000171.1 GCA_016840945.1 Candidatus Gerdarchaeota archaeon | reverse complement strand
CGAAATGAAGCTGGTAAACGACAAGTAACTAAAAATAATATTGGTGTTACCCAAAACATAGGTGGCTCAGGAGCGACTTGTGTAGTAAGTGTTTATTCAAGGTGATTAAGAGTGTCAGTTCCTAGATTTTGGCGAAGGATTAATTCTCTTTATAGATTAGAAGGATCGAAATGTCCTAACTGTGGTAAACTCTATTTTCCAAGTAGAAAACGATGTATTGAGTGCAATACTTCTCCTTTAGAACCAAAAATCTTTTCGGGTTTTGGAAAAGTAGTAAGCTTTTCTTGGGTTTACACACCTCCTAAAGGATTCAATAGCCGAATACCTTATTGTTTAGCTATTGTAGAACTCGATGAAGGTCCTAGAATAACTACTCAAATAGTTGCAGTTGATATGGGCGATGTTGAGATTGATATGCCAGTAGAATTCGCTTTTAGACGGATTTCTGCAGAAGGTGAAGAAGGTGTTATCACCTACGGATTTAAGTTTAGACCTAAAAATTATCCAAATCACCCTCAACAATATCCCCAACAATAAGAATTATTTTGAAGTAAATGCTTCAAAATAATCTCTTTCTCTTTCTATTTCCATTTCAAGTTTTATAGTAACTCTTTAAATATATTTTTTCCTTATTAGAATGAATTGAATTACTATACTACAGAACGAGCTGGCTTCCATGGGAAATGAAGATGAGCATTTTAAATTAAACTTGAAATTTATGGGTTCTAGCAAACGTCTTGCAATAATCTCTATTATTGGGTTAAGTATTAGCATTGCTATGATAACCCAAAACATTCTATTCCTCACTAGCTTCAGAAATAATGCCTTCAATGAATTCGCCTCAACTACCTCTGATACCTATATTGATTGTGATCTTGAAAATATTCGATGGGCTGGAGTGCAATTACAAAATACTTTGAAATCAGCAGTAACATCCCAATTAGAGGAAGCTGAAATTAATGAAGAGATACTAGCAGGTCAAGAATGGTTCTCGTATAGATTCTTTTATTTATTACTCTATAATGAACTCTATCATGCTAATGAATTTCATGATACTTATATTGTAGGCGTTGATAGTACTTATTTAAGCATGTTAAGTCCACTAATGACAAATGGCAGTGCGCCATCTTATGGTGAATATTGTTTTGTAACAAATGATAAAACCATGGAGGAAACGAATATAGCTTTAGAGGATTCTTATAATGTCTATATTCAGCTTAACGATAATGATAATCCTTGGGAATCATATTCATATGGTATTGGTGCAGCAGGTCAAATAATTACTTTTAGTGGAATTATAAATATTGATGAAGTAACTTATAGCGGTATACCTATTCCTGCTGATTTGCAAACCTTCATAAATATGGTTCTAGCAATGGGAAAAGAACTAATAATTACTGATTTCAATAATCTACCTTTTCTTTTAGGATTCATTTCATTATCACATTCAGAATTTTCTGTTTTGGGTAGAGTTGTTTTCGATGCGACAAAATTCAATGTTTTCAAAATTGATGATGAAATAAACAAATTGCAAGTTTTTGTTAATAAATTACAAGAAGTATTATTAGATATTTCAGAAGTATGGTCAACAAATAATGAGCTTGATATGAATCCTCGAATATTACCTTTAATGTCTAATTTCAGGCGAGAATATAGAATCTTTCAAATTTTTCTGTTACTTTTTATGCTGCCCACTTTAGGTATGTCACTAACATTAACAGCGTTTGCTACTAATCAAGTGAAAAAGCATCGAGAATTACATGTTCATATTTATCATCAAAGAGGAGCATCTAGGCAAATGCTTTTCTCATTTATGTTATTTGAATTGGTAATTTTTGCTCTCCTTGCAACGGTAATTGGGTATATAATAGGTTGGCCGTATACTTTTGTAGCACAAAAAAGTGATAGTTTCTTCTCTTTTAAGGCAAATGCTTCTTTTTATATTCCTGATTTCAAGGCAATTATTATTTGTCTGGCAATAGGATTTCTTATAGCTTTTCTTTCAAATATCTTTTCACTTTGGAAAAAAACCAAAACCTCTGTTGATGAAGTTTTACAAGAGCAGTCAGATAAGAAACCATTCTGGGAGAGATTCTATATCGATATTATGATGTTATTACTCGGTTTGATTATGTGGATTATTTCCCTTACTCAAATCAATACTGCTACAGAAACATCCCTGGAATTTGCATTCTTCTTTGCAGCTCCTGCACCAATATTGATTATAATAGGATCAATAATGCTTATCACTAGAATTTATCCATTCTTTATTAATGGTATTTCAAGCATGTTGTTTAAAATTAAAGGGTTGGAACTTAGTGCTGTTTCAGCAAGAAATGCTATTCGAAGAAGAGGATCAACAACACGCACTATAATTTTGATGACATTAACATTCACTTTAACTGTAGCAACGATGATTGTTCCCGATTCTTATCAAGAATTCGATTATGAAAATTCATATTATAATTTAGGGGCAGATATTGTTGTACAGGAGGTAGATGTATTAACTCCCGATTATAAAGAATCCCTTGAAGAGATAGAGGGTATAGAAGCAGCTTCCTACGTTGCTGTTTTAGAATTGACAAATAGTGAAAGTGATCTTTTATATTCCTACACGATTTTAGGGGTGGAACTGCAAAATTTTAGTGATGTTGCGTTTCAAGAACCTGAATACACTAATGGAGTAGGTATCAATTCATTATTAACTTCTATTGTTAACAGTTCTGATGTTATAGCTCAAGCTGATCAAATTGATTTGCTGAACTTAGGTGAGGGAAATAAAACCTTTAATATTAAAAATTGGGCATGGGAAGGTAGTGATTTAGTAGAAAAAAGTTATCCTGTTACTGTCAAAGATTATTATACATTTTGGCCAACTATTTACAATGAAATACCAAATCCTACTGCCAAAGAAATAAAAATTGGATTAATTAGCAATATTACCTTACCATTTGTTATTGCTAGAAATGACTATGATGTAGATGGTAAAGTGTATATTAAAGTAAAAGAAGGCTATAGCATTAGCGAAGTTGCTTCTAATATAGAGCAATTAACTCAACACCAAACTATAAATATTGAACAATTATTATTGATTTCAGAAGGAACATTAAAGGCAACAGTTCTCTATGGCGCTTTAAATTCAAGTTTAATTATGTCACTATTAATATCATCAGCAACGCTAATAACAATGATGATAGTACAAGGTATTGAACGTGAAAAAGAGATAGCCATTTTAAAATCATTTGGTATTAATGGTCGGCAACTATTTACCTTCTTTATAACTGAAGCAATTATTATATTACTGTTTACAATGGTATTAGGGATAGCTTTAGGTTTTGGTACATCTATTATGTTGATGAAAATTTTACGTATAGAAGTGGTTTTACCTACCCATGAAATGGTCTATCCTACAATGAAAATTATCTGGACTACTTTGGCTATTTTTGTTAGTGGTCTAATTAGTACGATTATTCCAATTATAATAAATACACGCAAGAAGATTGGAGGAGCTCTTAAAACAATCTAGTAAGGAGTGTAAATTTAATGACAGAACAAGAGATATTTGTTGAATGTATAGATCTAATCAAAATTTATGCAGATGAAAAGAATAGAATTCGTGTTCCAGCACTACGTGGGTTAGAAATGAAAGTCACTAAAGGGGAAATTTCTTTAGTGGTTGGTCCAAGTGGTTCTGGAAAATCGACTCTTCTAAATATTCTCGCGGGAAATCTAAAACCATCTGCAGGAGTAGTTATGGTTGGTGAGACTGATATAGCTAAATTCACTCGAGCAGAAATGGTAGATTATAGGCGAAGAAGAGTTGGAGTCGTTTGGCAATTACCTCAAATGAATCTCGTATGGGAATTATCAGCATCTCAAAACATTCAAGTGCCTATGAGAATCTTAGGTTTGCCTCGAGAAGAACGAATGAGACGAACAAAAACACTCCTAGAAGAAGTTGAATTATTGGATAGAGCTCATCATAAACCCACACAATTATCTGGTGGAGAAATCCAACGAATTTCACTGGCGGTAGCTTTAGCAAATCAACCCGAACTTGTAGTTTTAGATGAACCAACAGGAGAATTAGATTCTCAAACATCAGATAAAATCGTTAATTTCTTTGAAAAAATTAACAAAGATCTTGGAGTAACAATGATTTTAGCTACTCATGACAGACGTTTAATCGCTCGAGGGTATCGTACATTACTTCTTGTGGATGGTCGAATAACCAGCGTTCGTCGTGGATTTGTCGATGAAACAGAAATCCCAGTTTTTAGCGATGCTTTTGGTGCTTTGCAAATTCCTGTAACTCTTCGAGAACTTTTCCGTTCCCGTGAAGACATTCTTTTTAGTAAGGAAGATGAAGAAACTTTCAAATTGCATGTTCCTAGAAAAGAATAGTTATAATCAGAAATTAATATGATAACACCCCTACATAGGGGTATTTATTATTTCTTTTTTTCTTTTCATAAAATTATCTTTCAGAGAAAAGCTGTTTTTTTGGTGGTGTTTATATTTGAAATTTTATACCTCTATTTACTATCACAAACTAAATAATAGGACGTAATTAATTTGGGATTTCTTGCACGACTCTTTGGTAAAGTTGATAAAAAAGTCAATATTGCTATGTGTGGTTTAGATAATGCTGGGAAAACTTCTATCCTAAATTTCTTGAAAAAAGGGGAATTTAGTGAAACTATAGCAACAATGGGTGTAAACCATGAGAAATTTTTGCTAGGTAAGCTTTCTATGTCAGTTATGGACTTGGGTGGACAAGAAGTATTTCGCTATTTTTGGCCCACGTATTTGGAACGTGCTGATATCTTGATTTTCGTTGTTGATTCTAGTGATATTGAGAGGATGCCATTAGCTAAAGAAATCTTTTTCAGTGCAATTAATCGGTATTGTAATCCTGACATACCAATCTTAGTTTTAGCTACAAAACAAGATTTATCGAACATTTGTTCTCTTGCTTATATCATTCATTTATTTCAATTAACAAATATGTTTGATCGAACAATTCATGTTCAAAAAACAAGTGCTTTATCAGGTGAAGGTATCTACGAAGCTTTTCAGTGGATACATGATCAGGTTATAACTTCAAAAACACATAAACCACTAAAGACACCTCATCAATTAGCAATGCCAAAACCAGGATGATACAGTTATAATGATGCTTTTCTAAATTGGTGATTTTTTGTAGTAATAT
>JAEORJ010000170.1 GCA_016840945.1 Candidatus Gerdarchaeota archaeon | reverse complement strand
TATTCAAAACCTTCTTCTGCCAAAACATCTAATGCCCATTCAGATTTTGAGGTGATAGAGTAACTTGCAGCTCTGTAACCTTTTATAGGCTGATGAATAATATCTTCTAGTATTTCTTTTGAACGAGATGTTTCTTCCCTAAAAGTCTTTTTGCTTTGTTTGTAGATTAATTGATGACTATATCCATGGCTTCCAATCTCATGGCCATCACTAAATATCCTACTTATCAAATCAGGATACTTTTCAGCAACACAACCTAGAACAAAAAATGTCGCTTTTATTTTATATTTAGAAAATAATTCAAGTATTTTATTTGTGTTTCTTTCTACGCGCGACTCATACTTATCCCAATCAGTTGTTGAAATCACGCTAGAAAATGCTGAAACATGGTAATAATCTTCGACATCTACTGTCATTGCATTAATCATTTTTATACCATTTACAATTATGGTGAATAATTTTTCACTATTTTAAATATCAATTTTATCTCAAATTAGTTGTTTTATTTATGTGTGTTATTTGTATTTTATTAAGTTATCTTTAATTTCTAATTCAATAGGTACGGTTTCAATTACTTTAAATTCTTTCTTTTTTGATTTTTCATTATCATAATTGTTCTGCAATTTTTGTTTTCGTCTCTTATATGTTACCCAGTTTAATTCTTTGATTGTACGTTTAATAATTGGAACATCAATTTTCTTGGCACCATCTGCGAAACCAATAATTAATGCTGTATCACACATGATATTAATCAACCTGGGTATACCACCTGTATACCTGTAAATATATGGATATACCGCATAATCAAAAAGTGATAACTCGTTACAACCAGCGTTTGCAAGTCTATATTTTATGTAGTTAAATGTTTCTTCGTGTGTGAGCGGTTTTATATGTATTTTAAGGCGAATTCTTTGAGATAATTGCTCAAGTTCTTTTGATTCTAGTTTTTCTCTTAATTCTGGCTGTCCGACCAATATAATGTGGATTAATTTTGAATATAACGTTTCAATCCCAGATAAAAGCCTGACTTCTTCTAGAACTCTAGTGCTAAGATTTTGCGCTTCATCGATGACTAAAAGAACTTTTCTTTTTTTCTCATATTCATTTATTAGAAAATCTTTTAATAGTGAAACTAATTCGATTTTATTGTCAGCATTCACCTCATAATTTAATTCTTTAAGTATTAATTGCAATAACTGAACTTCATCTATTTGTGTGAAATGAATTTTAACAATTACTATATTTTCTTCCAAAGAAGATAATGCCGCATTCACTACAGTTGTTTTTCCACAACCAATCTCTCCCGTAATTACAACAAAGCCATCATTATTCCATATAGCAAAATCAATATATGATTTTGCCAGTGAATAGATATCACTCAGATATAAGTAGCCTGGGTCAGGCGTCAACCTAAAAGGTTCGTCAAATAAATTATAATGTTGTAGATACATAATACGTATATATTAACGACTATTACTAAATCTAATACTCATAAAGCCGTGATTTTCTTCATAATTTCTTATAATGTCGTTACTATTTCTTTCTCTATGGCCTAATCCTATCCGAAAAACAAAAGATCTACTTAATCGATAATCAATACCCAACAAATAGTCATTATCTTTATCATCAACAAAGACGCTGCTGTAATATGAATTTTGCCAAATTGCAGTAAAATATAAGCTTGTTAATCTTGTTATGCTTCTATTAAACGAAATACTTGCTCTTTTTATAGTACGATCCAACTCATTAGTTGGTTCTTTATAATCTTGATTAGCTTTTGATAGCTCTATATTTATAGTGTTTGCATCATCGCGCCAATCATAACCCGCATATATATATTTTTCATAAAAAATGTCAGGCGAGATCTGTGTGTCGTAGACTCTTAATTCTTCACGAAGAAGCCTTGATTGTAAAAAGTTTCTGCTTGAATCAGTATATTGTGCATGCGCATATACATTTAAGTTAGAACGTGAATTTATATTTATTTGTGATTCAAACTTCCCAATAAACCCGTTAAGTTCATTACTAATCTCTCGATCAATTCTCGTATAACCCGCATCGAGACTAATCGTCGCTACATTCGTTAATCTTTTTACAGTAAAATATAAATCATTCCTTGTATAATTTTCATTTAAAACTGTATTATCATATTTAATATCTGCGCTATCTAAATTTAATGAATATTCAGCATAATTATTAGGTTCACTAACCAATTTCAGTAGACCACCATATCGTTCATTGTCTAAATCTTCCAGTTCATAATAAATATCGGCATATCGTAATAGTAGTTCTATCCTATTTGTGTTATTAAATTTAAATATAAAGTCCGGTCCGGTTAAAAATGCATTTGTTGTTTGCGTATTAAATGGAGTAACTGGATCTGCCACATCTATTGTTGTTTGCCCCAAATAATCATCAAATGACCATCTAAATCCATTTGGTATAATTTCGAAAAGTAATGATGAATCCAAATAATAAAATGTTTGATCATTCAACAAATCATTTTGGTAGTTGTATACGTTTATGCGCGGTCGAAAAACAAAACTAACAGTATTTGATGAATGATTTATATCAGCAATTACATCAAACCTCCTTATTGCGCTACTAATTGGATCAGTGGATATCAAGGTCGCATTATCTGTGTATTCCATCCCTCCTTCTAATGAGTAATTAACCTGCATTGAATTGGCACTATTAAAATATGTAGTTAAGATTAAACATATAATCAGCTCAGATATTAAAGACTTTTTTATCTTAGCGCCCATTTAGAAAAGCATTACTTATTGGTAAATAACTCTGGTTTATTATTGATCACGACCCCTATCATTTTTTCCTGATCAATAAGTTTTGTTGCTTTATTGATGTTATCCATGCTGTCTTTTCCATATGGCACTATTAATAGCCCATAATCTGCAAATTCCGATAATAATCTTATATCAGCAGGATTCATTGCTGATGGGGCATCTAAAATAATATAACGATCGTTATAACGACTTTTAATTTCATCTAGTAGAGAATAAAATTTTCTTGATGTAAAATATTCACTAAAATTTTCTTTTGCAGAGCCTGCAGGTATTATTCTCAGTCTTTTTATGCCTACAGGGTATATAACTTGTTCTGCAGATATATTGTTAGACAAATAATCAACAAGACCACCATGAAAATCATTAATTAATTTTTCATAATCTGGTTTACATTTGAAATCACAATTTACCAATAATGAAGTCATTTCTTCATCTAATGCTATTGCTGCAGCTAGATTTGCAGCAACATAACTTGAGCCAGATCCTGGTATAGATGAATAAATCAAAATACATAAATTAGAACCTTCTGACTTTTGTATTAATTTTGTTCTAAGCGCTCTAAATTCACTTAGTATTTTTTGGTTTTTCATTTCATAATGAATAATTTTCAGATCCGATAAGACATCAGCGCCAACTCTTTCACCGTCTTCCATAAACAAAATATTAGAACTTTCATACGTTTGTATATTTGATCTGGTATTTACTAATTCAGTTGAATTATTTGAGCGTGCCTTTTTTAAAGCTTCTTCAATTTTACTCATGAGTTATTCACCAATTAAACGCAGGAAACTTATAATAGAAATAATAACGAAAACAGATATTACTAATGATGATAAGATGTAGGTTTCCTTTTTTATTGCTGCTTGTTCTGTTGAGGAAAGATAACAACTTAGCTCACCAAGAACCGGAATCTCTGAATATGTATCTATATCAGACGCATCAAGTATGCGCGGCATGATTTGCTGAAGGCCATAAAATAATCCAATTGGTAAAACTATACCTAAAATTATTCCGCCGAGTATAAAATGAATAAACTGAGGTCCACTTGGCGTGTGGGGAAAATATGCCGGTTCACTTATCCTCAATGTCAATCCTTGATGCTCTTGATCAAGACTCATTGAAACTCGTGCATTTTCCCTTCTTCGTAATAAATCTTGATATACATCGTTATTAACATTGTAATCTCTCGTAAGATTTTTTAATGTTGCTTCAGCAGAATTGATTCGTTTGTCACGCTCAATTTCTTCTAATAATGACTTTTTCATGTCGTTTAATCGATATTCCAAAGTGGCAATTAATGTATTTGTTTGATACAAATCACTTTGTAATCTTTGATATACAGGATTTGCTCTAATGCTTTCATCTATATATACTGCCCCAGTTTTTTTTGCCTGTTTTCTTTTTTCTTCCTCTTTTGCCAACGTTTCTCTTAACTCCTCTATTTGATTCTTTATTTGTACAATATCTGGATATGTTTCATGGTAACTCAAGCGAAGGGTATTTAAATTTGATTGTAATTCACCAATTCTTGAGCGTATTTGCTCTGCTCTTGTTAAGCCTGCTGCCGTTTCTGTTTCACCAGATAACTGTGCTTGCAATGAAGACCTTTTAATTTTTTCTTCTCTGATTTGCTGTTCTATCCCATCTATATCTGAACGATATTGAGCAATTTTTTGCGTAACATTCGCTTCCGCACCTTCCCGAAAATCCACATTTTTTGAACGAAATGTTTTTAATGCTTCCTCAGATTCTCTTAATTTTTTTTCATATTCCTTTACTTGCTTATCAATAAAATTAAATGCTGATTCACTCTCGTTAGCTTTTTCTGCTAAACTTCCTTCGATAAACAAGTCTACTAATCCTTTTGCTACAATAAACGCCCGCTCAGGTTCTGTATCTCTGTAACTAATTTGAACCAGGTTTTGGCCAACAGTTGATACCATTGTGTTCGCCTGGATTGATTTAATAATGTTATCTTGTTCAACTGGAT
>JAEORJ010000169.1 GCA_016840945.1 Candidatus Gerdarchaeota archaeon | reverse complement strand
GATCCAATTAACTTTTTAGCAAATAATGACTCTTATCATTATTTCAAACCTTTGAAGAAATTACTCTACACTGGTGCAACTGGAACAAATGTTATGGACTTAATACTAGCTATTAAATTAAATTCGTAAAACAGTAAATATATGTCTATAACTGTAAACTTAAATCATTACTAGAGTTTTATATAGATGAACCACTAGGATAAATACATTAGCAAACATTTTTTACAAAGATAACCTAAAGCAAATTTGTAAATAGTGGTAAATATATAAAATAGTTGTATGATAAGAACTGTGAGCGTGCACTAAATTTGGCGAATTCATCATTGTATCAATATGCTTCAAAATATGCTCAAAAAGCGTATGAACAAGACAAAGCTGGAAATTACAAAGCTGCCCATCAGAACTATCTGAAAGCAGCAGAGGTATTACAACAATTAATCTCTTTCACAAGTAATCCACAATTAAAAAACATGTACTATGTTAAAGCTAAAGAATATCTAGCTAGAGCTAAAGAATTAAAAGATATGGGATTACAACCCGCTGAAGGTAAGCGAAAAACTCCTCGTAAAAGCAGTGATAGTAGTAAAGATAATGGTTCTGATGAAGAGGAAGATGAATTAGAAGAAGCTATTTCTGAAATTATCGTAGTAGAAAAACCAAATGTGAAGATGAGCCAAGTCGCTGGATTAGAAGAAGCTAAAAGCGCTTTACGAGAAGCTATCATACTTCCTATGAAAAGACCTGATCTCTTCAAAGGAGCGAGAAACCCATGGAGAGGGATATTACTTTTTGGACCCCCTGGAACTGGTAAAACATTACTAGCTAGGGCGGTAGCTACAGAGGTTGAAGCTACATTCTTCAATGTTAGTGCTTCAAGTATTATTTCAAAGTGGTTAGGTGAATCTGAAAAATTAGTAACACAATTATTTGAAACAGCACAAAATAAACAACCATCATTAATCTTTATTGATGAAGTAGATAGCATTGCTTCTGCAAGAGGTGGTGGAGAACATGATGCAATGAGAAGAGTAAAAACCACCCTAATGACGCAAATGGACGGTGTTACAACTAAAAAAGAAGATAGAATAGTTGTTATCGGAGCAACCAACCTACCTTGGGAACTTGATCCAGCCTTCAGAAGTAGATTTGAGAAACGTATTTACATTAACTTGCCTGATTTAATAGCTAGAGCTAAAATATTTGAAATCCATACTAAAGGAGTAGATTTAGACGGCTCAGTCGACTTTAATTTGGTAGGTGAAATGAGTGATGGTTATTCTGGTCGAGATATTCAATTGATTTGTCGTGAAGCAGTTATGATGCCTGTGAGAGAATTAGATGTTACAGGGGCATTAGATAACCCTGACATTAAAGCTAGACCAGTAACATTAGAAGATTTCATTCTAGCTTTTGAGAAGATAAAACCAAGTGTTGCCCCAGAAGAACTCTTGAAGCATCGCGATTGGGCAGAAGAATTTGGCAGTATCTAAAAATATATTTGATAGTATTACTACTTAAACAAGCAAAAGCATAAATGTTATAATTATGCAATGAATTTAAATAACGCCTAAAAATAAACCTTATACCATCAGCGGTGAAATTAAATGTCTGTTAAACAGAAGAAAAAGAAGACAAAGACAAAGGAAACAGAGGAAGAAACAGTTGAAGAAGAAACTGTTGAAGAAACACAAGAAGAAACTTCCACCGCTGAAAAACCAGATACTGAAACAAAACCACCACGAGAAGCTACTTTAACGATTACACTTATTGAAAATCCTGTTACCACAGAAGAAAAGATCTTTAACGCCATATTACGAGTTGAGCAATTAATTGAATCAGATGTAGCAATCTCAAGAGAAGATTTATTTGATTTGGGGGAAGATGTAGAAAGGCAGCTAAAAGAGATATTACCAGAATGGGTAAACAAACCATGGATGTATGTCACCCCAGAACATCAAAGGCAATTGGATTCTTGGTGTGCTGATTGGTCCAATTTTATTTTAGAATATGCTAGAATCAATATTAAGCACATAATACACATAGAAGAAGAACGTGCCAGTTATCCTTTTAATAATAAATCACTAAAAAAGCGATTAGATAGAGAACAAATGCAACGTATAGGTGAGTATATTGTTGCTCAAGAAATGGGTCTTTGGTGGGATCGAAAGAAGATAAGACTAAGATTGTATTGGCGAACATTAGACGAATGGGCTGATATTATTTATGAATGGTCTCTAAAAACAGGCCGAGCTGCTAGCGAAGGTGGTGTTATAACAGTTTTTGAACTTCAAGAAGCGAAGCAACCTTGGAGCACTATCCCTCAAGAAGACATATATCGAATTTTGGAAATAATGGAACAAAAAGGATATATTGAATTTGTAAATAAAAAGAAAAAGGATACTATAAAGTTCCTTTTCTAATGAATTAAAATTGTATCTTTTTTTTCAAATCATTAATTTCTAGTTGTGTCGTTATTGACTTTTGAGAATTACCTAATGAACTGATTCCTGTGTGAATTGTTACTTCAAATTGAAAATTAGTCTTTGCATCAGGTATTTGATCAAATTGCATTGATGAGAGCATTGTTACACCAAGACTTGAATTAGCTAACCACTCAATAGTATTTCTGATAAAATCTAGATTATGTGTTGAATTGTATTTAGCGTTCAATCCCATATTATCAGCCATGAAATTTGAACCTGAAACTACTACTCTACTAACTGAGTCATTTGATTCATATGCTGCAACAACAGTATTGGCAACGGAATCTACCCAAGCAAGTGGGACAGCATTATCACCAAGTATATTCAATTCAGCTCCTAAATAATCAAAATTAGTCAATCCTTGAGTTACCGGATGAGTAGTATTCATTTCAGTTATTAAAACTAAATTATATTCACCTGTATCTTGATTATAGATTATTTCCTCTGGAACTGTTTCAGTAGATATTGAAATATTGAAATTCTCAAGGAAACGATTAGTTTCACTAATTTCAGAAGCATCAGGAGTGGTACTCATTACAAATAATCCTAAACCATTAGCTACAGCATCAACGATCAAATCAATAGTACTATTATCAAATGGTTTATAGTAATCTACTGCTTCAAAATCTTCATTTAACAAGAAACCATATGAGTTAGGATCAGCCAATATAAGTACATCATAATCCGCAAGTGTAGTGAAATTATCTAAATGTGTAAATTCTACCATTGATCCTCTTTCATTTGCTAATTTTATACGTAACTCTCTAAATTGTCCAAAAAGGTTATCGATTTCCCAAGAAGAATGATAACCATCAAAGGCTATCCTAATTAATGGATCATAAATATCAAGCGAAATTGGGATTTCAGTTGTGCCACCAAGGTTGCTTTCAACATAAATTATCTCATCATGTTGATCAATAGCAATAGTATCATTGATAACGAATTTCAAATCTACTAAACCAGTTTGATTAATCAATGCTGATTCTTGTATACGAACAATTGTTTCATTTGAATTCAAGTTAGTTGAGAAAGAAAACTGTTGTTCAATTGAAGATATGATTGTTAAGGGGAAACTCCAAATATCACCACGGAAAGCTTTGTCTAATGAAAAGGGTAAAGTTGATGGTAATATATACGAAACAATTGGCAAGTTGTTTACTTTTGGAGCTGCAAGGACTATTTCTTTAGCTGCTGTTATATTGGCAATTCCTGCACCTGTATAATATATCTCATAAGTTTGAGGTAATTTATAGGCACTTTGCATTAATGCAGCTTTTAGAAGACCCGGTGTTGATTGATAACCTTGTGCTCTACAATATGAAAGTAAGAGAGCTGCTTTAGCTGAAACTTTAGGAGCTGAAAAACTAGTACCTAAGGCAATTAAAGTTAGACCAGAATCAACCAAATCAGGTTTAACAGTATGATCCTTTAATGGACCAACACTACTATAGGGAGCAACACCTTCCGCATCATAAGCTCCAACAGTAATTGCTTGTAAAGCATTACCAGGACCTTCAATTGACGAGGTAGAATAACCAAATTCATCACCGCTATTTCCTGCAGAAATAACTGTGAGAACTCCTTTTTCTTCTGCTGCACGATTAATTGCTTTTACAACAGTGTCATTTATTAACATTGGTCCACCAATAGAAATGTTCACAATATCAGCATCTGTTTCATTTACAGCCCAATTAAAAGCAGCAAATAAAGCTGCATATGTAGCTGCACCTTCAGAATCAGCACATCGAGCAACAATTAATTTAGCTTGAGGAGCTATGCCAAATGATCGACCAGCAATTTGCATTGCTACTAAAGTTCCATGATAATATTGGGTGTTATCAACAACTGATTCGTTAGTATCATAACCATATTCTGTTGTAACAAAACTTTTTGTTAGGAGAACACGATCTTTTAGCTCTTGAGATGCTCGATAACCGAATAACCGTGCATCCATATTAACACCTGAATCCAGCACCGCAACGGTCACTCCCTCACCACCCTCTCTTTCTGGCACCCAAATTATGACGAATGTCATTGCACCTAGAGATAGTACTAGGAAAATAATAACAATAGCCCAAATAGTTGTTCGTAATCCTTTGTCAGACATTTTGGACAAACTCCGATACTAAGTTAATAATAATTCAAATTTAAAAAGGTAATACTTTAGTTAAAACATAATTACCATTAAAAACTATTGAAAGATACATATAATTGAGGAATGAATTTGAAAGATTTTTTTGAAATAAAATCTATAGGGAAAATACGAAAAGAAAGAGAAGAGGTATGGTTAGAATTAAGAGATGAATTTAAAGCCGGATTATTAAATCTTGATCAAATTTCACATGTAATAACATTGTGGTGGATTAGTGGTAGAGATAATGAAGTGGATCGTAATATATTACAAGTACATCCTAAGGTTATGAGTACTGGTGAAAACACACCACTTTGCGGTGTTTTTGCTACTCGATCACCTTTAAGACCCAACCCTATAGGATTGACAATAGTAAAAATTCTTAGTATTGAGAATAACAAAATTTTCATTGATCGCCATGATGCTTTTGACGAAACTCCTTTAATAGATTTAAAACCCTATATCCCCAAATCAGATTGTATAATAAACACCAATTTACCTGATTTCTATAGTGAATTACGTGAAAAAAGAGAAGAATAGTGGAGGATAACCTCCAAATCTATTTTTATTCATAATTCAAAGCGATGCCAGGTCGACCTGGTTCAGCAACATTTGCTTTTGAATTGTCTGATTTTGATGCTAACGTAATTGTTATATTTTTAACATTGAATTCGCGTTTAAAGTACTCTATTGAATCCTCAATCGCTTCTTTCTCTGCTATCTGTGATAATTTTGGTGATAATCCTGGATGTTTTTGTAATTTTTGAGCGTATTTCACAGCAGCGTTTCCAGCTTTCTTGATGTCATCATGAGTCATTATTTCTTTGATTAAATTGTCTGGTTTTGAATCTCTAATCTCTAAGATTTTATACATCCATTTAGGAGCAATAAAGATTTCAATTGAGACTAAGTTCTTCGTTTGTTGCTTCTTAATAGCATTAATGATCCCTTCAATGTCATCCTTAACGTTTTTCACTTGTACTTCTTGTTCTTCCAATAGTTTGTTTATTTTCCTTTTATTGACTTTGGGGAAGGGTCTGAACACAGCAAAAGGAATGCTATTTTTATGAATTACTTCATTTATTTCTTCAGCAAAATGTGGCAATATTGGAGTCATTAAATCAACTAACGTTATTAAAGCCTCTTTATAACCAGGCCCTTTAACATTTACAGATCTTGCTTCATACCATTTCAAATCGTTCAAGATATCAAAGAATCCATAACTAATAGCACTTCTTGTTCTTTGATTTTGATAATGATTTGTTGTTTCAGCTATTTTTTCTTGTAATCTGCTAATGATCCATTTGTCGATGTGTTTCATTTCATCGTTAAATTTGGAAGTAGTTAAATCATGATAAATTGCATTCATTCGCTTGCTAGCTGCTTCTGTATCAGCATACCTGAAATTAGCATCATCATAACCTTCACCACAATATGCTAAACCAAATCTTGAAGCATCTACGCCAAATCGTTCGCAAATTTCCGCCAATGTGACAGAATTACCAGTACTTTTGCTCATTTTATCACCTTCAATTTGGATCATTCCATTAGCTTCGATTTCTAATGGGTAATGACCAGGTGGGAATAGAGCAATGTGTTGGAAGATATAGAATGTGAAATGGTTAAAGATCAATTCTTTAGCACTTGCACGGTAATCAGGAGGATAAAAATATTCAAACTCCTCTTTCATATTCTCGACTATCTTTTTATCTAAACCCGATTTCATAACAGCTTCTTCTAAAGTAGCTTTATTGCGGAACACATAATCAAAGACTTCATTTGGTAATTGTTCTGGTTGTAAATCTAATTCGTTGATTATTCTGGCAAGGGTATAATATGCCATATAGACTGTACTATCAGATAAAGTCTCAACTATCCATTCTTTATCCCATGGTAAGGGTGTACCCAAACCACTTTTTCTGGCGCAGGCTTTATCTTGTAACCAATCAATTGTATATTCAAAAGATTGTCGTGCTTCAGGGGGATAAATGGTCATCTTAGTATCTAGATGTTTACGTGTTTTTATCTTCCATTTAGGATCTCCATAAGTGATGAACCATTGGTTCTTTAAGATTTTAATATGTGTTTTTGTTTGACATCGACAGATAACAGGATCAGCTGTTTCCCACATAGATGAGCTAATCCCTTCAGCTTTCAAATCTTTGATGAGTATTTCTTTAATCTCACTAACCTTTGTTCCAGCATATCTACCACAGTTCTCTCGCATGACACCTTCATGAAATTCTTTCTTGTAAATTTCTTCAGTAGCTTTTTCAGTTTTGGAATCTTCTTGTGATTCAATGTTCATTGATTCAATGATATCCTTCGCTGGATGTTCTCCTAAATCAGGTGTTTTTACCATAGAGATTAATTTTATATCATTAGCAAAATCAGCTGGCAACTTGTATTTAGTCAGCATTTTTTCATTATTCCATAAATCTCGCAAAGCAACATAATCATATGGAGCATGACTTGGAACACTCATTACCACACCAGTGGTGTGGTCTAAAGCTACAAAAGTAGCTGGTAAAATCTTGATTTCATCATTTCTAACTGAATTATAACATATCTTCCCGATGATTTCTAAACCTTTGAATTTTCGAATCACTTTTACAGTGTGTAATTGATCTTGTAATTTTATGACTGTAGGTTCAGAGATAAACCATTTTTCATTATCAACCATGGCTTCGACATAATCACCATCTGGATGAATCCACATATTAGTGACACCAAAAATAGTTTCAGGTCGTAAAGTAGCAGCTACTAAATAGCCATCCTCGAAGGGGAATTTCAACAAGGTAAATTCAACCGGTGAGATACCTTCGCCTTTTAATCGATCATGATCGCCAGTAGGGCTTTGGCAATGACTACACCAAACAACAGGGTGAGTGCCTTTTTTGACATAACCCAATTTTCGCAAAGTTTCATATTGCCATTCTATAAATCGGCTAAAAGGAGGACAAAGGGTTGTGGTAACGAACTCTCGACGCCAATCGATACTTACACCAAATTTAGTGAAATCCCTTTTAGCTAATTTCTTATAATAATTAGCAATATGTAATGGATCAGTAAATTTGGATAATTCCTTATCAGGTACGCCACTTTGGCGCAATATTCGCTTTTGTACTTCATCGTCTTTTTTCAATCGCTCAGCGACACCTTGAATTGGTTGCCCAGTTGCATGCCAACCTTGAGCAAACATTACGTTAAATCCTAACATTCGCTTGAATCGTGCGTAAGCGTCGACTTTCATTGTGGTATAACCATGACCTACATGAATACTACCATTTAGATAAGCGATTGGAAATGATACTGAGAATTTCTTCTTTGAATGGTCTACGTTTGCTTCGAATATTTTCTCGTCAGCCCAACGTTTTTGCCACTTAGCTTCTACTTTCTTTGCATTATAATTAGCCATTATCCATGGAACCTCCAATCATAATTATTCCATTCGGAATTTCTTTTCCGAGGTGAACCTTTTGGCATTCTGATACAAAAAGAGCAAATTGGTGATTTAAAACTATTATCATCTTCTATAAAATGAATGCTAGCATCAAAATCTCTTTTACTCGAGTAATCAAAGAATTCACTGCAAGGTTTTATGTAAAAGAAAATTCGGAAATTAGGGGAAATCAATCGAGTTGAGATGCCTTCTTTCCAGTAGATAATATCAGAAAAATTACTACAGGGTAAGAAGAACACTATTCCTCATTTTTTATTCCTCTAATATGTTATTGCCCATATTAGCTTTTAAAATATTTCCTAGAAACGCTAGAAAATACCACTATTATTTGCCACAAAGATAGTTATTATTAAGACATTTCAACTATAAGGAAGGTAAAATAATACAGTTGCTAATTCAGGAGTTTAAATGAACAGTGCAGTTTGATCTACATGTCCATTCAAATATTAGCTTTGATGCTAAGATTAAAATTGGAATCTTACTTCGTAATTTAAAAGAAATTGGACTAGATGGTATTGCACTAACTGATCATGATTCTATTGAAGCTGTTCCTAAGGCAAAGGAAATTGCTGAGAAATATGATGTGAAAGTTTTCACTGGAGTAGAGATTTCTACACGAAGTGGTCATATTATTGCTTATGGTATTAATGAAAATCCTCCATACAAGCTATCTGTAGGAGAGACTATTGACTGGATTAAAGATAATAATGGTTTAGCTGTTTGTGCACACCCTTTTAGAACCTCTTCACCAAGCTTGTTAGAGGAAGTCTATAACCACAAATTTGAAGCTTTAGAAATTAATGCAAGATGTAGATTATCACAAAATAAAACAGCTGAAATCGCAGCCTCAATGATGCATTTACCTTTAATAGGAGGTAGTGATGCTCATTTTCTATCCTGCGTTGGGTATATCAACACTTACTTTGAAGATGAGATAAACGATGAAGATGATCTAATTACAGCTGTTAAAAAAGGTAAGTGCGATGTAATGTATAGAATACCTATTAGTATACAAGGAGAACTCATACCAGCAATGCCTAAGGAAGAATTAACAATTATAGATAAAGTCTTGGAAGAAAGTAAACCAACACCACAAGTAATTGAAGCTAATACCGGAGGTATTCGTTTCTTCGATACCAAACAAAAGGATTAGTAATAGTTGAAATGTTACTATTAAATAACAACCAATATAATTTACAAATACAAGACAAAAACGCAATTTACGAAAGCTTTAAAGATAAGAATTCTTGAAAAAATTACGGAAAAGCGACGATAGTCTAGTGGCTAGGACCCATGCCTGCCTAGTATGGAACCCGGGTTCGAATCCCGGTCGTCGCACCACTATTTCTATAAACCTTGAAAACCCATTAAAGCTTCTTTTGCTGCATGCTCGATTTCTTTAACCATTTTTTCAAAGAAAGGTTTGAATTCTTCTTTATAACATTCTGCTGCTCCCCAGGGATTGAAGAAAGCTATTAATTCACCAGTATCATCTAATACTTGAAATGTTGGTCTTGGTATAGGTCCTGGCATTGGATCCTTTTCCTTTTTTGGTGGGATAATATTTAGCTTGTAATTTGCTTTACAGTGCCTTTCAAAAAGAATAGGGATCATTTTTTGTCTTGCATCAAATTGTACTTGAAGTCTAGGTGGTTCTACCATTTTCATCACGATGTAAATTTTATAATCTAATAAAGCAATTTGTTATCTAAAAGATTTCTGGGAATAAGAATAATGGGACAAACGAAATCTAAACTATTTAATAAAAACCTTAGAGAACAATTAATTATATTTTCTATACTAGCAGCATTACCATTCATTTACTATGTAATACGACGAGTGCTTCTCATTACTGATGCTTCATTGGAACACTATGGTTCTGGAGGATTTTTGAACAGAAGCATTCAATTAACAAACCAAGATATTTTAGCCAATTTTACTATCTCTTTTGATATACTACAAGTAATTGCTCTTATCGGTTTATTTGTTGTATTTATTTTTATGTTGAAAGTTACAGAAACAAAAAATCGAAAATATATTATCACAATAATAGTACTTTTTGGTATTATGGCAGTTTTAGCGCTTACACGTTTGGTAGTCATTCATTTGGATCCTGAGAATTATGCTTTAATAGGTGATTACGGCGAAGTATTAACTTATTATGAATATGCTTTTTACATTTATTCGACTGATACTTTGAGAATTGTTATTACTTTACTTCTAATTATTTCCATGATTGTTTTTATCAAATATCAAAATGTAACCACAAAAAAAGAACAAAAATATAAAAACACTTTGCCTATTTTTTTGACAATTTTCCTTCTCATTTATATTGCTATAGTAATTGTTGGGAACTATTATTATACTGAAATCAGCTCTAAAATGGATACATCTTTGTATTTTCTCAATTATATAATACAAATTTTCATGCATATTAGTACCACATTTGCATTTTTGGGTTTTGCTAAGAAGTACTAAATTTTTCTTTTTTTCTTTTAATATTCATCTTAATATTTCTGAAAATCCAATATGTCAGTAAAAAACTAATCTCTAATAACAAATAATCATTCAAGCAATAGGTCAACAAACTTAAAAAGTTATAACACTTAAACAAGTCATTATGTCCTCAAAAAAATATAAGATCCTACTTACTTGCGATGATGGAATTAGAAGCAATGCTTTGATAGAACTCTATCATGAATTGTCAGAAATTGCTGAAGTAGTAATAATTGCTCCGCATGATCAACGTAGTGCTGAAGGAAAAGCAATAACTATAAACCAAATTGTTAGATTGGAAAACGAAATTCTTCCGGATGATATCAAAGCTTATTCAATAAATGGCACATCAGCTGATGCAGTAATTTTTGGTGTAAATGTGCTACAAGAAGGACCATTCGATCTTGTTGTTGCTGGTATCAATCAAGGATATAATATTTCATCTCATATAATTTTAACATCAGGAACTTGTGCAGCAGCATTTGAAGCTTCTTATTATGGTATCCCAGCAATAGCTTTCTCAATGGATGTTCCACCAACAGATTACTTTGCTAAATCAAATCCAGAAACCTTCAAAAAAACAGCTAAATTAGCAGCTAAAATGGTTGAACGATTGTTAGGAAAAGATTTCCCCGAAAATTTAGCTTTTCTTAACGTTAATTTCCCGTTGGAAGCATCTGAAATCACACCTATCAAAGTAACTAATGTAGCTAAAAAATTCCTTAATTTTCAGCCAGAACAAAGAAAGGATCCAAGAAATAATGACTATTATTTCATTTGGGGTGAAGCAGTAAGGGAAATTCAAAAAGGTACTGATTTAGAAGCAATTGCGAATGGGTTGATTAGCATTTCGCCAATCACTAATAATCTATCATGTATTTGTCAAGGGGCTCAGCTTCTTATAAAAGAGCTTCTGCAATAATAAATGTGATTCTGATTTGGATAGCTTTAAGAGATGCATCAACAAATAGCTAATTATTGTTAATGGAAGATTTAGAATACGACTATAACGAAAACTGGAATAGCAATTTAAAAGTTACCATTTTTTTAATTTGTATTTTTATAATAATCAATATTGTATCTATAATATTTTTAATTATTTCAGGAACTGCTATGGAGCTATGGGTGGCTAAACCTAAAACAACGATAATTTTGCTTGTTGTTATATTCTGTATGTCATTCTATTTTCTTTCTTTATGATTTGGAGAGATATAAAGGAAGAAAGAAAAGAAAAACAAGATAAAAACACTAAAACAAAACAGATGAAAAAAAAACTAATCGAAGAATCATTAATATTGTATAAGCCAATTAATAATCAAGTCGGGGAATATAAAGAACACATTTGTATTCTATGCACAGAAAAAATTGGTAGCAATTTGGATATTTGTGCTTGTCCTGAATGTTCTACTGTTTTTCATATGAAACATCTTTCAGATTGGGCAGAAATATATGAAGAATGTCCTATGTGTCATTTTAGATTAAAAAAATGAAATTATCACTAGAAATTGTGTTATAAAATCAGCAATGATCCACGCAAAGTGACAAGGAAAATTAAAAAAGAAAGGGAAAAGCTCCCTTTGAATTATTTGCGTTTTTGTTTATCTAAAACAAATAGAGCTAAAGCTAAACTAGTGAAGAAAAGCGCACTAATAATTGTAAATACATCGAAAGTATAAGTTGTAGTTGGTGAAGGTGAAGAGGCTGTTGGATGATCATTTTCATCTAAAGGATCAGTTCCTTGATCTATTTCCTCACTATCTGTCCAACCGTCGCCATCTGTGTCAGCAACTTCTGGATCAGTGCCATAAATCTCAACTTCATCCTTATCTGTTAAGCCGTCACCATCGGTATCTTGATCCATATCAAAACCTGCCAATTCCATATAGTATTGAGCCTGTGAAAGATTACAATCAAAGGTTGTAATACTACCAGATAACCAAACACCTAAGGTCGGAAAGATTGGATGATTATTGATGTAATTTTTCCCATCATTTACTTCTTCGTTTATTTGTGTTTTATTACAAGCATAAGCTATGGCTTTTCTTATGGCTAAACCTATTGATGTACTAGGGTCTCCAACACAAGCAGTAGTACTTTGTAGTGGTGTTCCTCTGGAAGAACGTACGTTAAATCCAAATTCACCGAGAGAATTCTGAACAATATTATAAACAATTAATGAAGTATTAGCATTATAGTCATCTACCATGCTTACATCTATAGGCATATAGTCAATTATTCCTTGTGTGAAATAATCATCTACTATAAAAGGATCTGAGTATGCAACGATTGTTAGATAGAGAAGATCCCAGATATCGCCAAAACGATTGTCAAAATCCATATTAGGATCACTTGTGATGACAGGATCTAACCACCAACTATCAGGTTTAACTTTTAGTATTGTTTGATAATCTTCAGTAAAGGAATCAAAAGTCATTAAACCTGTGCCAAATATCTCAGTATCAAACTCATCCCAACTGTAGTGAGTTATATCAGGAGTGATTCCATCAACTAATTGAGTTTGGTTGAGATAGTGCTCTGGAAGTATTGGTAAAGTAAGGCTATGTAAAACAATATAATCAGGTTCATTTTCTGGCGTTAAAGGATCACCATCAACAAAAAGATCAATGGTATAATCATCAATAATAACCATATCTTCTAGCCATTGATATTGTGATTGGTAAGAAGACAGGTTTTTCAAACAGAATAATGTGAAATAAACGTCTTCAGCATCAAATTGCTCTCCAATAAATGTTGAGCTTGGGTCTTCATCCCATTCTATGTCTGATCTTAATTCTAAACGAATATGTGTTGCGTTAAGATAAGTATAACTTTCAGCTAGATGTGGCCAATAAGTACAATCTGAGTCCATCCATAGTAATGGATCAAGGATAGCTTGTTGTATTAGCCTTTCAGTACTAGTAGAATCATACATGAATAATGGATTAAGATGCTCCCATTGAGGTAGTGCTAATGAAAAATTATCAAGTGATTGTTGCCCGGGATGTAAGCTTGACCAAGACATTTTACCCCATGATTGGATAATACCATCGCTCATATCCAATCCGGACAAATAATCCCAAGTAGCCATATAGCTCTTAGGTGTAAAACCAGGGATCATAAGCAACAAATTATCCATTAGATAATCCTGCCAATCATGATAATGGGCAATTCTATATCCTGCATCGGGAGGCATCATAAGTGGTCCTTGCTGTAAATACCATTCATTAATTCCTGTACCTAATCCTACATCATAATCCATGCTAGTTTCATAACCATAGTAATTTAGTGAATTATCTTGTGTATATTTAAGGCAGGAGACAACAGGATCATAATTTACACCTGTTGTTGACACATAACATAAATCAAAATCAGGTGATTCGCTTAACAATTCTTGAATAAAATTTACCCAAGGAATTACCGTAACATTAAGATTAATGCCAATCTTCAACAATTGTTCCTTCAAGTATAATAAATAATCACCACGAGCACCATCAGAATTAGTCATAGCATCTATTGTAAAGAAGGTGAAATTTTCACCAGTAGGAGTATTTATTGTATAAATTGGTAAAAATTGGTCACCATTTCTTAAAGTAACACTTATTGGATTTATTGTTAGTGGAATTGTTAAACCACTAAAAACAAAAAGCACAATAAGAATTGTTGAAATATTATTTCTAATCTTTCTCAAAAAATAACCCTCCATTAAACTAGAGAAATAACTTCAAATTTTCCGAAGTTATTAACACTATAATATATATCTCATAAACATTTAAAACATATTGCCAGAAAAATCAATTTGAGTTAGGATAATTAATTTGAAACTATTTTTATCAAAAGAAATGTTTAGGTTTTGATAAAAACTTTAAGAAGGAAACAATTTTAGTTTTAATTTAAATCAAAAACGAAAAACTCTAACAAAAGGAACATTTAAAAAATAGAACGTAGAGCAAAAACAATAACAAAGGGCGTATGGCTCAAGGTAATAGGATGTTATCCTATCATCGGCAACGTCAGGCAGAGCGGTGGACTCTTAAACAAAAAAGAAGATTATCTTTTTTGTTGGAGCCATCCATAGGTCGGGGGTTCGAATCCCCCTACGCCTACCATTTCAATTCTTTAAATTCTGTTGTTTAAATTTATCTTTATGATGAAAAAGTGATTTTAATAATTTAATCTATTTAACTACTCACTCTTTGTTAATTGGTAATTTCTAACCAAGAAGTTTAGGCTAGTGCTCCATCCTAACACAGCACTAACTAACCCTACAAGTCCTATTAAGATTAATAACCAACATGGATACCAGGAATCATAAGTTAAATAATCAGTAGAAAGATTCAATAGAAAACTACTTAGGTTGTTAATGTAAGGAATTGCAATCCCTAACGATATTATAAAAGGCGAGGTTAAAACAAGAATAAACTCAATGGTAAAATTACCCACGATAAACCTTTTTTTTGCACCTTTACTAATGAAAACTTCGAGTAAAAGTTGCCTTACTTTGAAAATATTAATAGCTTTAAAATAGCCATAAATTATTGTTAAAATTACTGCGAGAATTGATATAATGATCATTAATATTAATCCTATAGAATTCATGCTATAATTAGCAGCACCAATAAAATCTTCAAGTGAATAGGCATCTAAATAGTAATTTGTGGTTAACTCAGCTTTAATCGCTGTAATATTAGCTCCTTCCTCAACTTTAATTAGTAAATAATCTGTTTGGTAACTTTCTCGTGCATTATTTTCCAAAATTAGATCTTTAGTGTTGCTACTTACAACCAAATTAATAATTATAGGTTGATTAAAAATATCATCAATAAACGTTCCTTGAAATCTCTCTCGTGTTATCAATGGGAAATAACTGAAATCGTTTATATAGACTAATTCTTTTGGTTCAAAAATACTCGGAGTTATTCCAACAGTTGTAAATGAATTATCTTTATCATAGCTATTTTTCATAACAAATTTCCTATTCATAAGATAAGTTAAATCAGTTTCTAACATAAGTATGTCATCTTTTGAATAACCATCTTGTTGAAGCAAAGTGAAATTTACAGCAGCAATAAATTCAGTTATATTTGTTAATACGTAGAAATTAAAGATATAATTACTGCTAAATACATTTGAATGATCTATTGGTAATGTAACATGACTTAGAACGGTTGGTATGGTAACACCATCTATTCTGGAAATATTTGATTCCAAATTACTGTCTGCATCCCAATTTTTCACAAGGATATCAGAACAACCAACTGAAAGGTTGGCTTCAAGGGATTGGTGTGTAACCACTGATTTCTTTATTATAAAGCCAGGTGTTAAGCATAATCCAAGTAAAAAGAAGGCCATAATCGTATTATTATACTCCTTTACATAAACCGATAGCTGTTTCAAAGCAAGAGTAAGATTACTTTTCGTTTTTAACCATACAACATAGCCTAATTTATTCCAAAGATAAAGCATTACGCGTTTTAAAAATATAAAAGCTGCTAGTAGTAAAAATAAAATTCCAAGTAAAGCCATTAAACTAAAACCAATAAAAAATTTAATGCTCAGTAGAGAATCAACTCGACCACCATCATATGCAAGATATCCGATAGGTAACCCAATTACTGCTAAAGTGATTCCTGGAGCTAAGAAATTTACTTCAGGCAAAGAAAAGACTTTACTGAAGAATCTTCTCTTCTTAATTCGATATTGCTCCTTAATTGTAACTTTTGTTTTTCTTAGCTGTACATAATCTATTGTATAATTTGTGATAAAGAACACTATAAATAGAAATAAGATGAGTAGAATCGATGTTGAGTTTGAAAATCCTGCAAAATACAATACATTAGGTGATAAATCTAATGAGCCAACTATGAAGTAATCAATAATCAAACTAGAACCTAATCCAATTACCAAGCTTGAACCTAAAAGTACAAGGTTTTCTACAATTAGAAAATTTGCTAAGAACTGATCATTCAATCCATGCATCTTAAAAAGGCGATATTTAGCTCTTTTGTCATAATTATCCATTCTATAAATTTCAACACTTATGAATGCTAAAAATAGAATTATTGGTGAGCTGATTACTAATTGATTATAAATTGATAAGTACCAATCCATTTTGAAACGATTTAGAGCTTGCTTCAAATCCTCACAGAAATAAAGTGGATTTGGATTAGGTAAATAACTAAATGACTTATCATCTACCCAAAAGTAATCATTTAAAGCTTTAATATATCGATTAGTTCTGATATGTTTTAAAGAGAAGGTATACTCAATATCGATATTCACATTTAATTCATTATGTTTATTTTCTAATCCATTAACAAGATTATAAAAATAATTACTATATGCTATGAAGTAATTATTTGCTTCTCTTAAAATATCTGTTGAAAGGTTATTGCTATAAAATAGTGATTCTAAATTATTTACAACACCAACAATTTGACAATTAGTAATTATTGGAGAACCGCTATAAACCGCTTCTGTAGTAATATTTAGGATATCACCAATATTATAGAATGATAAACCTAGAGCATTATAATATAAGAATTCTGAAGGGTTTTCTGGCAATCTACCTGAATACAGGTTATTAGCAATTATGTTAATTAAATTATCATCAAAGGTGCTGAGTGTAATGTCTATATTATTTTCATATGATACAAAATTATTCAGTGATATCTCAATTACACCAAAATGATTTTTCTGCACCTCAGGAATAAGGCTATCTAGCTTTGTTGAGACCTCAGCTATACTATTCATCAATAATTTGAAACTAATACCTCTGAGTCAATTAGTGTTCCTTGGTTAGCAATACTGATTTCATCATCATGCAACCAATCATGATTTTTTTCAATATAACTATAAAATCTGTCTTGATAAAGGTCAAATGAAATTATAGTAATACTTGAAAAGATTAGAAAGAAGATGGATCCTATTACTATAATTGATACTATTCGTTTTTTACTAATTTTAAAATATATAGCAAGTAATTTCTTTATTGGAATTGAATGTTCAATAGAACTATTTTCTTGATTCATTTTTCCCCTTTTCCTATTCAATGAATGACGAAAAGTATAGTTAATTTTAAACAATTGCTAATAAAATAAGCATTATTATTTATAACAATTATTGGTAAGGGGATTCACTCCCCTTACGTCTACCATTTATAATATTTCTTCCGTCGCCTAGTTACCACAGAAGCTATAACAATTACAAGAATTATTACTCCTGCAGCTGCTACATAGTAGTAAATAGATGCGCCTGAAGATGTTGGACTTGGGTACATAGCATTGACTGTGATATTTACTGTTATCATTGCTTCTGATCCGCCCCAATCATAATGGTCTTGCCCTATTGTAACAGTATGAACTCGTTCTCCTTCCATTGCAGGTGTTCCTTGAACGCCATACCAATGTGTTTCCTTCTTGTTCATTAACCAAGCATCTCTTGTTACATCGTCCCAATCTTTACTTCTAATACCAAACAGTGGTTTTTCTGGATAGCTTATTCCATAAAACGGCATTGGTATTTCTTCGTGCATATCCACCCATTGATCTATAGGCATATCCCAACCAATCCAACTATACTGGGTTCCACTATCACCATCAAGTACACCATCACCCCAATTAGTATAGCTATACTCACCTTTACCATCAATGAGATAAAGATTCAAAAAACCATCTGTATTATCATTCTCGCCATCTTCATCCCAGTTTACTTTATAGCTATCAATTGTTATTTCCATAGCATAAGGGTTGTAAACATATTTCCTGCTAAAGTTACCTAAGCCGTTTAAATGTACATCTACGAGATTTGCTGGATTATAAAATATCTCGCCTACAAAAGTTGGACCATCATCTGGATCATCCCAACCCCATGGTAGCGAAGCACTATCTTCACCGTATGTATCTCCATCCATGGAACTGAATCCCCCCATTGTTTGTCCTTCACCAAATGGTCCTACTCGTAAATCCCAAAAAATATCTATTGGGATTAAATTGTAACCTACATTACAACATGAGATATTAGCCGGTTCCTCAGTCATACCAAGTGGTTTGTAAATAACGCCATCTCCACCTGGAAAGCCTGTTATTTCCCAACGTTTATCTCCATGCACACCATGCCCCCAACAATCAACATAAACAATAGGGTGATTATGTCCAACAAAGGGCATTGTTATTGCATAATTATCAACTAATTGGAATTCCACATCTCCATCTATATCATCATAACCATTACTAACATACATCGATGGAGCAGTGTTATAATCCTTGTATTGATAAAGATGATTATGTGATTCTGTAATCATACAGATAAATTGACCCCAATCTGAAGTGTCTTTTTGAATCACTACCAAAACACCTTCGAGATCATTTTCATGTTGTAAAACAACTATTTCTGTCCAATCTCTTGGGTGGAAGTCGTAATAACCGATAAAATAATGTGTTTCGGTTTCAACTACTGAATAATAGATGCCTGCACAATAAGAGCAATTTGCTAGATCTAAATTCTCCCAATTGTCAGAACCAATCCAATTACCGTCAAAATCGAAAGTTAAAATAAAATCAGCTTGGCAACAAGTATCGTCAACATCTTGATACCAGACAGGAGCCCAATAATAGGCAAGATCCTCAAAAGTTATAGCACTTGCTTTCACCTGAGATTCACTTGAATCTAGTATATTAATTGGCATGGTAAAAGCTATTATAGTAATGAGTACAATTACTCCTATTTTTTTATTCAAATGATCATCCCTCCAAAATCATCATTTTATGATGAAATTTTAAAAAGCAGCATTTAACTAAGTCTAATGAAACCTACTAAAGGGTTTACATTATATATACTAAATAATTAAGATATTAATAATTAAAAAAATTTTATCAAAAAAACGATTTTAATAACCAATTTCATTTGAAATCACTAACGAAAGCATTATAAAAGGATTATATAAAGTTCTCTCGAGACAAGGAGGATTAAAATGACAAAAGAAAATATTAACTCTAATCCTGAAAAGTCTTTTTTTGTTCAAAAACCCCCTCCAAAAGGCAAGAAGAATCGTGTGCTTATCTTTGGCACCTTTGATATTATCCACCCAGCTCACCTTAAATTTTTCATTGAAGCCCGGCAAGTAGTCAATTGCACTAATTGTGAATTAGTTGTTGTTATAGCTCGTGATAGTTCTATTAAACGCATTAAAGGACATAATCCTATTTTTAATGAAGATGATCGCTTAAGATTGATCAGTGGTCTTCGACTAATTGATTATGCCCAACTTGGAAATGAAGGAGAAAATCAATTCGAAATTATAAAAGAAATAAATCCTGATTCTATAGTTCTAGGTTATGATCAATTGCCTAATGATAAATCTCTCATTGAGTTCTTAAAAATCAATAAATTATCTGTTAATGTATTTCGATTACCTCATTTTGAAAGCGGTGATTTAAGTAGTTCATCTGAGGTGCGTGATAAAGTGCTTGAAATTTATTATGAAAAAAATAATAAAAAAGCTACTTTTGAATGAGCTATCAATAGTAGCTTTAACTAAGAATATTTTCTGGGATTTTTACCTTGTTGATTTTCTTGAAATCGCTTTTCTCAAAATTAGTTATCTTTTCAAGTATGAGTTTTTGATCTTCATTGGTTATAATACAATCATCTTGTTGTATATGGTTTGCTATGCTGTTGAGTAGAGCTTGATATTCTTCAATGAGTTCATTATCTATAATCGTAATACCATCAATTTCTAACTCCTTTAGAGTTTGGATTTTTGCTTTATCACTATCATTTATTTTACCAATTATGAAAGCATCACGTTCTAGCGGATTATTATGTTGATAAAATCTATCGATATTTTCTATATCGTCATCTACTTCTCTTGCAGTGATCTTTTTCTCTTTTATGGACTTCTGTAGCATTAAATATGGTAGCGTTAACTCATACTCCCCTAAATCAGAGAAATCACCAATTCGCCATAATTTTGGTGGTCGGAATGTCGATCCCGTTCTTTCAAGATAGTGCTCATGTAATTCATCAATAAGTGATTTTCCCACATGATCTTTCTGCTCTAATAATTCATCAGCAGTAACATCATGAAAAATACTTTTGGAAAAGATATAAGCATTATAGTTTTTTTGGAGGATTTTTGTCACACAATCTATACTTGATACAACAGGATAATAATAACAAGCATTTTCTATTCCATGCGTAGCAACCATAAGATTCCAATAGAATTTAGATCCTTCATTAGTTTTTATATCACTCCAAAAGTTCTTCAAATTATCATTGAGAATATCTTGAAATGAACTAAATTGTGCCCCACCATTTACGATTATATGCATAGCCATTTTTCGCTCATCAATAATATTTTGTTTGAAAAGCTTAGCATGGCCACAATCAGTTTCTTTAGCTATCCAATTTAAAGCTTGATATTGAACAATTGTCTTCATAAAAGTATCATAATATAATTTTGGATATTGATATCTTAACTGTAAAGCTTTACTGGTGTATTGATAATTCGATGAATCTAATGCTTTTCCAATATCATATAACCGTTGGCTTTCAAGGACAGCAATTTCTTGTAGCAACTTAAACTGCTCTTGTGGTTGTAATCTAAAAAAAGCAACATTTACGGAGCGATTTCGAATCAAATTTGCAGCAAATTTTTGCATGAGTTGTTGATCTAAATTATAATTATTTTTTGTTTGGTTAGGTGGTACCCCCATTAAATTAACCAAATGTTCAGAATGAAGTAAATTATTAATTAGTAATTTAATCTCATTTTCTTTCTCGATCGATAAAATACCTATAATTATATCTTCTCCAATTTTTCCCGTTTCAGCAACACCTAGACTAAGGTTACAATCAATATTTTCACTCATTTAACAATCCCTCACCATATATAATGGATATATTGTGAAAATAGTTATACTTAGTACGTTTGAAGTGACTTATTAGTTATTCTCTAAAAACTTACTTATTTCATAGTTTTTTAATTAAAAAAAAGATGATTTTAGTTGAAAAGAAATGTTTTGTTCAATAGATTATTTCTTTTCAACCACTTTATTGATTTTATCTAATTTTGATGATAATTCTTCCATAGATTGTTTCAAATCAAATGCTTGTAATGCATTAATCAAATCATTTCTACTCTTGTTGACTAAATTTCGTGAAATATCTAATTTTTGTCTTAAAGGTCCAACTAGCATTTTTGTATAATCAACAGTCATTAATTCTGAGTAGAGATAATCCATATAATTAAAAGCTCTCTGAGCGTTTTCAAAATCCCTTGTTCTAAGTGAATCCATCATGAATCGTCTCATTTCACCAATAGCATCACAAGCAGCTAGCATATAACTAGTGAAATTTATTTGACATTCTTCAACTGATGGTATCTCATCTTTTCTTACCATTGAACTTAGAAAAATTGCTTCACCAAGCTCCTGTGCAGCATCATCTAATCCTCTCCAACATTCAAGGCTTTTTGTACCTTTAACCATTATAACAACTTCATCAAAAAGTGCTTTTGCATCAGCAGTTTTTTTATCAGCTATATCAAATTCTTTTCGATGTATGGATTTAATTGCTTCGCTACAAATACGTATGATTCTTCTTTGCTGCTGCAACACTGAGTCTCTTGCTTTATCATCTTCTTCTAAAATTAGTTTAATTTTTTTCAATGAGTCATCAAATTTCTCTGTTTTCATTTATTCCATCCACATTAATATTTACCAAATCATCTTCATTAATTAATTTATGTTAAAAATACCTTTTGTTAAAAATAATATAAGACGGTGTTTTTACTTTCGGTTACCCCCTATACCTCTTGTTCTGATTAAACGGATAATTGGGTAGGTGTTCTGCAATACTTTCACCAATCACTCTCAACCTTTTATATTACATTGTCCTATTATTTTAGTGTAGGAGCGCACTAATATGCAAACAAAAAGAAAAATCATTCAAAAGGTTAAGATCGAAACAGTTCAAGCAAAAGTTCTACTTGAGCTATCTCCTTGCCCCGAATGTGGAGGTTCTTTAGCTTTTTATTTAGATTGCCCTTTTGGTGATGGTAATATCATCAATCCAGAAATCTGTGCCGAAAAATGTAATGTCCAATGTGAAGCATTGGTTTATTGTGATGAGTGTGACTTTGAGCAATTTATAGAGTTATTACCTAATACAGGTCTCCCATTGAAGAAAGGAGTAGAAGAAAGAGACGCATTTTAAAGTTTTTTTACAACATTAGTCTCATTTAATCTTCATCAGGTAAATCAGGGATAGATAAATTCTCATCAAAGTCTTCAGAATAATCGGGAATGTATTTATCGCCTGGTGGGAGTAAATGTGGTTTTTTGGCTAGAATACGTTCAATTTTCTGAGCAATGAAAACAAGTGTTATAGCTTGTGAAACATAAGCTTCCCCTTCTAACACAGCCATTACTAAAGCGTTTTGACCTGCAGATACTGCTACAATATGCTTATCCCCAGGGACATTTATTTGAATGTCACGTACACCCGGAAATTTTAACAAATCGCTAACATATTCAGAAATATGTATTATTCCTGATGCTGCGGCACTTAATGCTTCTTTCAAATCCTCTGAATCATTTGGCGCAAAAGTTTGTATCGGTATTCCCGATCTTGATGCCACCACTATGGTATTCACGCCTGTTGACTGTGAAAAATCTGAAAGGATAGTTTCTATGTCTTCCATTTTTAACTCAACTTACTTTAGTTTTCTTGCAATATTTATTTTACTGTATACTGTTTTAATATAGCTTTTGAAATTTTTATATTTCTGTTTTTTGCCCTATTTTTTGCTATTTTTTTCAAATAATTCTTCAATAAGTGCTCGTGGATTATTAGTTATAATACCATCAATATTATTCTTGACTAAATTTTGTGCTTTTCTTATGTTATCTACAGTCCAAGTTCTTATTGCTAAATTATTACTGTGCGCTTTTTTTATTAGTCTTTTTCCCACCATTTTTTCCCAGGGATGAATACCATCAATATCTAATTCAACTTTTAATTTTGATAAATTCTTTACATTCATCATATAAAGATAGGCAGTAGGTATTTCCTTATTGCATTTCTTAACATTTATTAGAGTTTGATCTATGAACGATGAAACAACGATTTTCTCAAATGATTTCAAACTGGCCAGTAAATCTGCTAATTGCTTTTCAAGACCAACTTCTTTAATCTCAATATTCAACCAATATTTCTCACCAAACAATGAGAGAACATCTTTCAAGAGAGGTATTTTTTCTCCTAAACCAAAATCAAAATTTTGTAATTCTTCAAATGTAAATTCATTTACTTTTCCTGATCCATTTGAAGTTCTATTGATAGTAGCATCATGAATGATTACAATCTTTTGATCAGCTGTTATGCGTATATCGAACTCTATCCCCATTGCACCATCAGTAAAAGCTTTCCGAAATGCTCTTATGGTGTTTTCTGGTTCAATAGCTGAAGCTCCTCGATGTCCATAAATAATTGGTTTCTGCATCTGAACACCCAAATTTTTAATTAATATAACAAAACTAACTCTTTAAACTTAAATGTTTTATTTCATTATGTAGATTATAGAAAGAGTAAAAAAGAACACTGAAAATTAATCAATGTGATTAAGTATGGACCTTTCAGAAACACTCGTTGAAATAATTGAAGCAGTACAGCAAGAATTAGATAAGACCTTTGCAGAATCAGATTTACAGCAAAATGCCCTAGGAGCTTTTGGCAAAAGGTTCTATAAAGAATTTAGTGAATACCTTTCGAGTGGAGGGAAGAGAATACGACCATTCTTAGTCAAAACTGCTTTTGATGCTGTTGGTGGAGATCCTACTCAAGGGAATATCATCCGAGCTTCTTTAGCTATTGAATTATTACATAATGGATCCTTACTACATGATGATGTTATAGATAAGGATGAAACAAGAAGAGGCAACCCAGCTTTTCATGTTATTTTTAGAGAATACTATAAAGAGAAAATAAAAAAGGATAATTCTCACGGTCAAGATTTTGGTGAAGCAATGTCAATATTTGCTGGCGATTTATGTTTTCCCTTTGCTATTGAAAGTATAATTAAGAGTGGCTTTCCTGCTGAAAACAGTGCAAGAGCATTACAAGCATTTTCAGAAGCATTCCGTGAAGTAATTGATGGTGTCATCATTGAAACAGGTGATACGATTCTACATGACAGTGATGAGAATACTTATCGCAAGATGGTTAGTTTAAAAACAGGTGCTCTAATCAGAAAATCAGTTGAAATTGGAGCCATTCTTGGAAATGGAACTGAATCACAAATAAAAGCCTTAACAAGTTATTGTGAAGGATTAGGTACAGCATTTCAAATACAAGATGATATCCTTGGTGTTTTTGGTGATCCAGATGAAATTGGAAAACCTGTTGGAGGAGACATTCGCGAGAATAAACAAACAATCCTTCGCATTCATGCAAAGAAACATGCAAATCCTTCTCAGAAAAAACGTTTAGACGAGTTATTAGGGAAAGAGGATTTAACTGAAAATGAATTAGAAGAGGTACAGTTAATATTCGAGGACACTGGCTCTTTTTCAAATGCTCGAGTGATGATTAAACAAAGCACTGAAAATTCAATCTTAGCTTTAGAAGAAGCAAATCCTCCATTGAAAAAAGAACCAAAAAATCTTCTAATAGCTTTAGCTAAATACCTAGAAAATCGCAGCAAGTAAGATGATTTAACGATAAAATCATCTTTTCTGGTTTTATATACTCAAATTTATACTATCATTCATGATGTTTTGAATGAGGTAGGTCTTTGGCTGATAAAGAATTTGGGATTGAAATAAAGAGTTCCTCAATAAATGATTGGAAAATTCTTGAAAATGAGATTCGGTCAAATCTTCGATATGTATGGCAAAAAAGTATTGAATTTGCTATTACATGTATGCCTACATTAGCTGAAATTAAATTACAATTAGAGGAGTCTTTTCTAGCTTTCATTCCAAAAACACATCCCAATAGAGATCAATTTAAAAGAGCTATCTCAAGTAGCTTTGATAAGGTGTTCAATAAAACAAAGAAAAATTATAGTATTAATGACGAATTTTTAGAAGAAGTATTTGTCGAATTTTGTGCAAATAAGATTTTATTAATATTAAAACAAAATTTCTAGTAAAAATCAATCAGTAGCCACATACTTTTTTATTTAGAGAAATTATTTACTTTGTAAAGGAATTTTAGATTTCTATTAGTGATTAAAATGAAAGTTCTAGTAATTGGTGGTAGTAGATTTAGTGGTAGATATACTGTTAAGCAATTATTGAAAGATAATCATGATGTAACAGTACTTAATCGAGGAAAATCTGAAATTATCACAACCCCATTCTATGTTTCTGAAACATTAGAGTATCCAAAAGGTGTGAAGATAATTCATGCTGATAGAACAAAACAAGATGAATTTTCTAATGCTCTTAAAAATAATGATTTTGAAATTATAATAGACACTTGTGCTTTTAATGAAAAAGATATTCAATCAGTCATTGATATAGCTACTGATAAATTACAGCAATACATCTTTGTTAGCACTGGCAGTGTATATGATGAAAAGAAAATCATTTTTTATCCAATAGATGAAGATGATATCATTGGCTCTGAAGCGGAAGATTTTCCAGAAACTTATAGTCGAGACAAAAGGAGAGCAGAATCACGATTAAAGAAGGAGTTTATAGAAACAGGCTTTCCTATGACCATCTTTCGACCCACCTATATTTATGGTCCGTACAATCCAATGTATCGTGAATTTTACTTCTTTGATAGAATCGAGCAAGGAAAGACAATTTATATGCCAGGTTCAGGAGAATATCTCTCAGATTTTGTTCACGCAAAGGATATAGCTCAATTGATAACCAATTCAATTGATAACAAGAAAGCTATTGGGCAAGCATATAACGCAACTGGCACTGGTGGATTAACATTAAATAATTATGTGTCATTAGTTTCTGATATTGTTGGTAAAGAAATAGAGATCATTCATTACGATCCAATAATCTTTAATGATGAAACTATGAAGCCTGATAATTGGAATCAAATGTTTCCATTCATGTTCAATATTCATTTTGTTATGAATCAAACAAAATCAATAGTTGATCTCAACTATAAACCAATACCATTGAAAGAAGGTTTAGAAGAAACCTATCAGTGGTATAAAACTAAAAAGAATCCAGAATGGAAAGGCGATTATGGTTTTGATGAAAAATTAATTACTAAATTGAATGAAAATAGCAATCTGATATTATAAGAAACCGAATCATCACTTATGAATTAAATAGAAAAATTGATTTTAAATCAAGTAATAATATAGTATAGGGATTTGCATTGTCAGAAAATGACGATTTAAACAAAAGCAAAGAAGAACTCATCACCAAATACAAAAGAAATGGTTATCTAAAATCAGAAGAGGTAATACAAGCATTTAGAAAGGTGCCACGAGAGGAATTTATTGGTGATAATCCAAAAAGTCTTGCTTATTTGGATCGTCCCTTACCCATTTATTCTAATCAAACCATTTCTGCACCTCACATGGTAGCTATGATGGTTAGTAAAGAGATATTAGATTTGAAACCGGGTGATATCTGTTTAGAAATCGGAGCGGGTTCAGGCTATCATGCAGCAGTAATCGCTGAAATTGTCGCCTCTACAGGTAGTGATAAATCAAAATGGGGACATGTATATACTATTGAACGTATCGAGAGATTAGTTAAATTTGCTTTAGATAATATTGAAAGGACTGGTTATTCTGATCGTGTAACAGTTATTCATGGAGATGGTACATTGGGTTTACCTGAAAAAAGTCCCTTTGATAAAATAACGGTAGCTGCTGCAGCACCTAGAGTCCCTCCACCTTTAATAGAACAACTTAAAATTGGGGGAAGATTAGTTATTCCTGTTGGAAATAGAGGATTTTATCAAGAACTAATAGTTATTATAAAAGAAAAAGATGGTTCACTCTCCTCTCAATCCAAATGTGGGGTTGCTTTTGTTCCTCTTTTAGGAAAATATGGATTTTAATTTGAGCTGCCAAAAAATTCTGTTAAACTTCTTTGGTTATTTTCCTCTTTAATAAATATTTCATTTATAGCTTCATCAAATAATTCCAATCGTTGTTTCATATAACCCGATAAATCATATTTATTGATTAATTCTTGAGCGGTTTCAAAGTATTTGGTTACAGTCTTCTTGTGTACCGTTAAAAGCAATTTCCCACCATCGAAGCATTTAGTGCATTTACCATTAAGAGGTATTCGACGATATTTAGCATTGCATTTAACGCATCTAAATGTTTGTGAACCGAAAGCTCTTAAGCAACCAATCATATCTGGAAAGAAGTGTTTGTTGATTACTCTTTCTGCAACATCCTCAAGGTTTGCTGCTCGAACTAACTTCGCTACATCTAATTGAGCATCTAACTTATCAGTCATTTTTCCTAATCGTGAATAAGCTGTTGATGGAGGACCTAAAGTTATATCAGATGTTTCATGTGTATAATGGAAATTCTCGAACTGTTCAGGTGTTTCTAACCTATTTGCTATTAAATCAATTATCTGTGCTATTTTTTTAGATTCTATAAATTGGTATGATTTTTCATAAAATTCTAAGGGATATCTTTGAATGCAATCAACAGCATGTGATTCATCATCTACTTCCAATGGATTTAAGATCAATCCTAATGTTAATGGTGCATCCATTGAACCACCTCTTGTGATAGGTAAGAATCTTTTTGAAAAATTCAAGAAACCTTCGAGCATTAATATAACAGCATCTTCATCCCCATCGCAATTTCTTCTTTTTGCAGCATGCCAATAAGGATGAGCTAAATTCCCTTTTACAGTTGAAAAACCAACTATGCGTCCTGTAATTCCTGATGATGTATGAGGGGCTAAACCAATAACTAAATGACCTATCAAATCTGTTATTTTAGTTATATTATAGAATCTTGGTAAACCATAAACTAATTCGAGTAAATCATCAACATAGCGTGATACTCTAACAAGAAACTCTCCATTATCAATATTTAAAACAACATCTTGTATTTTTAATTCCACAATTTGATCATCTCTGATTATTGGATTACCTTTTACATCATGGTTATAACCCAATTCAAATAATTTTTCCGCAGTAACATTGATCTCTTTTGGTTTAAAATGCATTAGAGGTATGTCTGTTGAATCAAATCGTATTGTGCCGTCTTTGTAAACATTCAAGTCATACCTAGCTCTTAAAAATCCCTTTTCAAGAATTTCAGGTATGCGACTTTTATTCATGAGTTTTTTAACACCTTTTGTATTGGAAGGAATTGAACCACCTAATTTCTTTTTAACTTCAGTTATTTCGGATTCAAGATCAATAAATCTTTTTGAATAATTAACGGTTACTTTTTGGCATGGTTCACAAAAGGCATCTGATGTTTCTCTACCACATGCAGGACAACATCGAACATCCATTGTTCGTATATTGCAATCAGAGCAGAATGTTAAATGAGTAATTTTATGGCAATTTGGACATTCTCTCTGAATTACAGTCACTTCAATTTCCTTGTTTTTGGTAGCTTCGAGAATTAGGCGCTTGTTTCCACCACCTTCCATCTCAAGAGGAAATAATGAATGAACTGGAGGATTCATCTTACGCTCTTTCGCTTTTTCGGGTCTTCCCATCCTTGCTCCAGAATAAATTGGTATTTTATATTTAATCTCAAAAGGAACCATATGTTCGAATGGTGGACCGGGTGTTCTATCGATATTTTCCTTATTAAACGAGGTATTTATCAATTGCATACAATGTTCTAGTATTAAGTTATTTTCATCTAAAACAATATAATTTTTCTTCACTGTATGTGGTATTCCAACTTTCTCGAGTGTTCTTTTTGAAATGAAATCTTTTGGTAAAACTATAGCATCAGGATTAGATGTTACTTCAGTAATGATTTTTTTATCCTTTACACGATAAGTTATAATATCATTTCTAAGCTCAAAGAAATCATCAAAACTAATATCGTGCCAAGCATAATTAAAATACGGATGTAATGGAATTAATAATTCATAACTAAATGACAATGCTTCCAATTGTGTTGGTATTGTTTTTAATGGGTCATTCAAAAATTCTTCTAAACGGTCTACACTCATACCAAGCATTCTTGCTGCTTCATTTTTATTATTTTCACAACGCGTTTTTATCCTTGATTCAAGATAGAGTACCCACCACTCTTCTACAAAACCTGATGGAATTAGTGGATGATTATTTTCAAGAAATTCGCCAAAACCTACGAGCAAATCGCCAAGAAATAGAACCTCTTTTATGTTTCTACTATATTTTTCAGCTTCTTGGTAAGTATTCAATCGTAAAACAGAGCCATTCTTCAATAAAACTGTAGGACCTTCTATTGAATCAACTGGCATAACAACACTGCCTTTTCCTGGACGTTCAGTTCTAATATGTGTACCTGGAGCAAGAAATTCTCTTAGAGCTTTCATAGTTGCTGGATGGATACCTATCCCTGCTAAACCAGTGTTTCTGGAATGGCCATAACGAATTCTAAATCCACCAAGTGCAGATGGATGTGAAAATATCGGTCTACCAGCAATTACGTCTTTAATGTATCCATAAGATGGTTGTGTTTTAGATTTTGCATCTTCCTTTTCTTTATCATCAGCAGCTTTCGCTACTGTTACTTTTAATGATTTTAACCAGTCCCAACCACTCAAACCAACAGAATTAACTGTTTTTAAAATTTTCATTGCTCTACCAATAATACCATCATTAAGTACTAAGCAAGCACCACCTCTTAAGCTGTTAGTTTCAATTCTTGGTAAATCTCTGAAAGCTGATACCTCTTCAGGATTAGTACTTTCACCAGTTACTTCCACTGGTAGATTTTTTACTGCAGATTCAATTTGCTCAGGTGTTGTAGGACTTTGTAAATGCATAACTCTATTATAGAGATCTACTTCTTCTACAAAACGTTTCATTTCTTGGCGAGTCGCCTTATATTTTGCTAGATTCAAAGTCTTACGCACATGATCTGAAATTAGTACTGTTAAAGCTGCTTCAGTACCACCTGCAGATCTAATTGGTCCAGCAAAATAAATGGCTAAATATCGGGAATTATCAGAATTACGTTTAATTTTTACTTTAGCAATCCCTTCTAATGGTGCTGCTGTTACCCCTTCTGTTAAAATTGCTAATGCTGTTCGAATAGCTATATCCGCTTTTTCTTCTTCTGAGCAATCAGCTATATATTTACCAGAAGCTATTTCTGCTGCAATCTTAAAAGCAACATTTTCTCTATCCATGGTCTCCCCCAAAGAACTTATTCTTTCTCCAATGCCTTTTATCCCAATTAAACCTTCAACTTTTCCGGCAACATCCATAGCTAAATGTATCTCTGGCTCTAAT
>JAEORJ010000168.1 GCA_016840945.1 Candidatus Gerdarchaeota archaeon | reverse complement strand
CACAAATCTGATAATCCTAGTGTTCCTAGTTTCTCACGACCTATTGTAGTAGCAATGAATTTTCCATCTGGTGAAGGTTCAAAATATCCAAGGTCAAAATGATCCTTTGTAATAATTGAAATTTCACCTTTTGGATTTATTTTAACAATTTCCCATGTTCTGCACTCATCTGGTTCTCCTGGCTTTTGTCTTACACTTAAAGCATAGGAATTATCAGGAGCTAGGTAGGCAAAGGTATAATCATCATCTAAGCTATTTGTCCATCTTTCAATTTTTCCAGTTTCAACATCAATAACATGAATTTGTCCCTTTCTATCGTCTAAAAAGGATGTTCCCGCACGATAAACGTTTCTGGTGATTATTCTAGGTTCAACTTTTTTCTCTTCGAGTTTTTTAACATTCATTGTCAAAAGAGTTACTTCATCTGGATCCATCTCTTTCATTTCTTCAGGACTTGGAGCTTCAAGCTCTTCTTTATTTAATCGTGAAATAAATACTATTTTTTTACCATCTTTGCTCCATTCAAATGGTGGTGATACCCCTGTTGAAAGAGTTGTTAGTTGTATTGCTTCGCCACCATCGTTTGGTATCAAATAGATTTGAGGTTTTGGTGGTTCAGAAGGTTTTCCTTGCTGAGGTTTACTTAGAACAGCTCTTAATGAGAAAAAGGCTCCTTTTGTTCCATCTGGAGACCACTTCAAGGAAGTATCACTTGGCAATCCTTGAGTAAATTGGCTAGCTTTAGTATTGTATCGCCAAATGGAATTTCTATACCCATTATCTTCATTTTTTGCTTGATTAATAATATAATACACTTCATTTGAAGTTGGTCGCATTACAACATATGTGATTTGTTTCAAATTATACAAATCATCTATACCAATAACGGTCTTTTCGTTTTGTAATTCCTTTGATGACATGTATTACAATAGATATTTCAGTTGTTAAAACTGTTTTGTTAAAATGAAATAAATGTAAGTGAATAATTAAATTAAAAGAAATATGTTTTATTCACTTTGATTTCTTCATATCGACATTATTGTCTTTTAGCATTTTTTCCATTGTGTCATACCCTAGCTTTTGAATTAAACCATTTAAGGTTTTCAAAGCAGCTTCTCGTACTAAAATGCTTTTATCATCATAACTTGCTTTATACAAGTGTGGTACCGCTTTTTGCACTGATTTACCCATACCAATTAAAACAGTAGCAGCACGTTCTCTTACTTTTTCACTGACATCTTCATTTAACGCTTGAATTAATGCTGGAACAGCTTGAGTTGCTTGTGAACCTATCCATTGAAGAGAAATCGCAGCTTCAACACGAACGTTTTCACTTTTATCTTCCAATAAGGCCTTAATTAACTCGGGAACAGCTTCATCTGCAGCTTGCGTGCCAATCCAACCTAGATCTCGAGCTGCTTCTATCCTTGTGCTCTCACCCCAGCCTTCTCGGAGCTGCCAAATCATCTTATCGAGCTTTTTCTTATCTGGTCCGCTCATATTCGCCAATCCTATTTATTTAATAAAGAAATAATTACAATTATTTATACCAATTAAGTATATTAATAGTCATTATTGCATTATAGGATATAAAACTAAACAAACTACTATATAAATACGCGGTTTGGAAGAAAATTCAATTATGTTGTTAATATTTAAGAATACAATCATTAGGGGTATTTTATGAATAAACAGAAATATCATAATCAAATCTTCAACCAACAAAAATCTTTTTTCAAATTAATTCTGTTTATTCTGCTTATACTACCAATTATTACCAATTTCCAAGTTATCTCTTTGATTAATGGACCCAGTTCAGAAATTACTCAAAATAGTTATTTAACCTCTGAATATTATATTTTAGACAATTTTTTTGGGAAAACATCAACCCTTCTTAAAACTTTGAAATTAGAAGCTAATGCAGTTGTTTCTGATAGTGAAAATAATAGTTATTTCACAGGTGTAACAGAACTTGATGTTTTACATAATACAGAAATATTTGTAGGGAAAATGAACTCCTCAGGTAGTGTTCTTTGGATTAACAATTGGCGACATTATGAGAAAAATTATGCTAATGATTTAACTATTGATGAAGCTAACAATCAACTCTTTATCATCGGCGAAACTGTGAAAAATACTAGTCAATCGTATTCTGATATCCTTCTTTCGTGTATTAATTATACTACAGGAATGGAGATTTGGAATACTACTATTGGTGATACTAGTTTTTCTGAACAAGGTAAATCTATTTTCTATTTTGAAAATAAATTATATATTGCTGCCATTCAAACTAAATATTTTCAAATTTATTCAGAACCAAATATTATGCTTCTTTGCGTAAATAGTACAGATGGAGCAATAATCTGGGAACAAACATTTGATAATTCATATAATGATTTGTATGCTTCACTTGCTTTTGATGCATTAGATGAAATGTTCTACTTGAGTTTTACTAGGGAGAATAGAACAACTACTCCTTACCAATATAATTATTTTTTACAGAAATTTAACCTGACAGGAAATTTAATCTGGAGTCGAACAGCTGATAGCTATTTATCTCCAAGAATATTAGATGTAAAAATTAGTCCTTATAATCAGCAAATTTATCTTGTTGGTGATTGTTATGAATCCATCAGCTCTTCCTATAAAGATGGCTTGATTATAAGCTATAATTCACAGGGAGAAATTCTTT
>JAEORJ010000167.1 GCA_016840945.1 Candidatus Gerdarchaeota archaeon | reverse complement strand
CACTCTACACCTAAACCTTCAGCAATTTTCAATGCTATTTGTTTGGTATTACCAGTTCGAGAATTATAGAGAACTATCGCTTTTGACATAAAAGGAACCTTGTTTTATTTAATTATATTCCTAATTATATAACTTATGTTCTTTCACGAAAAATAGCATCTTATAAATTGATTGATATTAGAATATGTAAATTATCATTAAATTAATCTAATCTATAGCTTGATAGTTTATCGTAAAGTTAGGTAAAAAATCTTTTCAAAGCAATATTCTAAAAATCCAATAGTTCAAGAGGAAACAATAACTTGGAAATATTAAATGTAATCTAAAAGTGATAAATAAAAATTGAATAGTATTTAGTTTAATAAAATTTATAATAAATTAAATTAAAAGAGAAAAATCTTGAAATAAAATTATTCCAAGACTTTTCATTTTTTGAATAATTAACTAATTCCTTTTGTGAGTTTAGCATTAATTATTGGAAATACTAAAAATTTCCAGACCATAAATACCGTTTGTAACATATGCAAATCTGCCTTTGAAAAAGATATTACTTACATCTAGATATTGTGTTAATTGGTCGACTATAATTGGATTCGTTTCATCTTTTATGTTTATAATATGTAAACCACCTGAATAACAACAAACAAAAGCATAATTGTTTCTTAATTCTACTCGAGTAGCGAATCCTGGTAGTGAGCAACTACTAACAAGAGTAGGAGTGCTGTGACCTGTGATATCTAAAATCATGAATCCTTGTGTACCAGCTGCTATGTAGAGATATTTTCCTTGTATAACTAATCCATCAACACGACTTGGAGTACTATACAAACTAACAAAGCTAGGATTAGTTGGACTAGAAATATCTAATATTACTACACCATCAAGTGATGCTAGATATGCATAATTTCCTCGAAGGACTATGTCTGTTGTCTGATAACCTCCGCTGTAGCTTCCTACAAAAGTAGGTGATGTAGGTTGACTAATATTGTAAATGTACATACCATGAATAAAATCAGCAATATAGATTAAATCATCCCTAATAATAAAGTCACATGCATCATTGAAACTATATAGTGAATAAACAAGTACTGGATGTGTTGGATCAGTAACATCAAAAATTGGTAATCTATTGTTCCATCCGGAAACAAAACAATAATTATCACGAACAAAAACACCAGATCTAGTAGAACTGATGAAATTACCTTGTGCAAGGAAGGTTGGATTATAGGGATCACTAACATTTACTATATGTAAATCTTGATGTTGATCAGCAATATATGCAATTCCATTTTTTACAAAAACACCCATAGCACGATCATATGTATCGTAGCTAGCTAAGTGAGTCAAAACAATTTTCTTATCTATCTGTTTCGCATTAGAAAATGAATAATTATATGAAACGAGAAAACCACCAACAAGAAGAATTAGTGCTATTCCTTTTACAATTTTTTTCGAATGATTAATTTTCAATTACATCCCTCCTAATCATTCGTAATTCCACTTAGGTGAAATTAATATTTTAATTTTTTTCTCAATAAATCAAATCTTCCTTTTCTATTTCTTTTTTTTATTAAGATTATAACGTCAAAAAGCTTTTTAGCAAAAAAACTATGTAGGGTAGAGATTAATAGCATTTCATTTGAAAGAATCTGATTTTATGTTAATATTAGAGTTGATCTAGCATGGTTAAAAAAGTGGATCTTGAAAGAAAGGCATTAAGAAAAGTAAAAAGAAAGCGAAGACGAAGATTAACTGGCTTAACCTTCCTTCTTATTGCAGAAATAACAAGTGTAATTTTAATGGGATTATACGTTCCCTTTGGTAAATATGATTTATCACCTGATGTTGATTTAACATCTGAAACAACAACCTATGCTTATTATGCTCCACTTGATTCAGAAAGTCCCTGGCCAAAATTCCGAGGTAATGTTCTAGGGAATGGACGATCCACGGTTGACCCGATTGTCGATCCGTTAGCTACTCCATGGTCTTTCCAAACTGGGAAGGGAATCTTCAGTTCACCAGTTATAGATGCTGAAGGAACAGTTTACCTGGGTTCTGCTGATCAAATCTTTTATGCTTTATATAAAAACTGTACTGTTAAATGGACCATTGAAACAGATGAGATTATCGATTCTTCCGCCCTCTTAGATGATGAAGGTCGAGTGATTTTTGGTTCTGGTGATACTCATGTTTATTGTGTGGATAAAGATACAGGAGCAATTCTTTGGAAGTTTAAAGCTCATACTGTGGAGGAAGCTGAAGAGGAATTTGGTTTAGAACTTAATAATGTTAATTGGTTTGAGGGAAACATAGCAATGCTTCCAGATGGAACGATTTTAGCTCCTAATGATAATCAAATATTATATGCATTAAATCGCACGACTGGTGAAAGGCAACAAGTTTATTTTGGTAATGAAATGATTTGGTCTCTCCCCGCTGTTAATCCTATTACCAATCGTTTATTCTTTGGCACAACAAATTTTGCTCTCAAAACTCTGTTTTGCTACGATTCACTTACCAGCAAGAAATTATGGACTACAGGAGGATTGGGTTCAATTGCTGCTTCTCCATTATTAACTTCTACAAAAATAAATGGTGCAGTTATTGTTGGTAGTTATGATGGAATCCTTCGAGCCTACACTCAGAGAAATGGTAAGCTCCTTTGGAAAGTGGGAATGTATGATCATATATATAGTAGTCCGGGACAATTATCCGATGGAACCATTATTCAACCTTCTGCTGATGGTACTGTTTATGCTATTAACCATGAAAATGGGCAAATTCTATGGAAATTTGATACTTTTGAACCCATACGTTCTTCACCAGCAATTGATGGTAATGATGTAATTTATGTTGGTTCAGGTGAAGGAAAATTATTCGCTATTAATCCTGATGGGACACTACGCTGGGCTTACCAATTAATAACTCAAGAACGTAATGATTTGAACGGTTCACCCGGTTTAGGAAAAGAAGGAATTTATATTGCTGGTGAAAGTGGTGAAATCTTTTATGTACCTTATGATTATCCTTTAACACCAACTGGTCAAGCAGATCCCCGTACAACATTAGGACCAAATGAAGCACTACCTGATAATGGAGTCTTTTTATTATATTCAGCCCCCTTTGGTGCATTGTATCACACATCACCTACAACTATCTATCGTAACCAACCTATTACTTTATCTTTATTTGTTCGAAAAGATGGTGATAATGTTTTAACAGAAATAGATAAAGATAGTTTACATGTTGAAGTATCGGGGAAAGCTAATCATTCTGATTTTGTTGCTGGTAATCGTCGATTTTTAACGATCGTTCCTCAAGAAACTTGGTGTAATGCTACTGAGAACTCTATAACAATAAATGTAACAGGGAAATATAGAAGTGATATGAGTCGTATAGGACTAAAATTCTTTTGGGGAAAAATCACTGGTGATTTAGATACTACCTTCACTTTTCAAGTAAAGGATTTGCCATTATCATTAAATCCTTTCCAAGCACCAAATACTCATGCAGGAAATTCGTCTGTTTTTGAGTTCATACGTCCTGCTGTCCCATTTCCTAGTATGCTACCATCCTATAACCAGATAGGCTTTGATTCACTGCATTATATTGGTGGAGTGGTAGAAGCATCAGGAAACACTATGTTGCTTTGGGTAATCCCTGGCAAGTATTCTGAGAATGGAACATCGATCAATCCAGAGCTTCGAGAAAGATATCCTATCATACTCGAGTATGACAATGGATTACTAACTTTTCGAAATTATGATGGATTTAAGATAAATTTCATCGGTGCTTGGGATATGCCTTTCAATTTCTATCGAATTTCAACAATTTATAATCAAACAGATGAATCATTTGTTAATCCTTCTCCATTGATTGGTGTTGTAAATGCTGATGAAATAGCCTTTTATGGCACAGGATTGAAATTGATGGGTATGAGTGATTTCAAAACAGGAGAAATGTTAGTTTCAGGTGGGATTCTTGTTAATAAATTTGAGGATGGTTTGGCAGATATTCCTACTGGAATTGGTATACCTGATTTCACTTATAGTTCAACTAACGTACAAGTAATTCTCGAGGGGAGTTCTCTCAAATATGGAGAACATGTTTACAGTTTGCTCTTAGTCGATGCTCAAGGCAATCCATTACCTCTTTATTATTCAGCCAATACAAAAATTAACTATGATGAGTATAACACCATTACTGGTGTATCTTTAACCTTTAAAGATGAACTCGTTAAAGGAGATATCAAAGTTTATTTCATGGTTGATACCTATCCTATTATCAGTCAAATATTGACAATAAATTGATTGATAATAGATTTTTCTTTTTTTTAATAAAATTAAGTTTTTTTTGTTGAAAAAGTATTTAAAAGAGATTGAAGAAATTTTACTAGTAAAAATGAGAATATGAACTCATTACAGGATGAGGGGTTTAAATGAATTTTAAAAGAATAATTCTACTCTCTTTAATTTTAATAGGCTTAAATTCAGCTTTCTATGTTGTTGGTATATCAAATACTATAAAGCAAGAAGTTATCTCAAAATCTATTGGTGTATCTCTAGGTTGGTCAATTCAATTAGCTGGTGATGTAAGATCTTCACCACTTATTACTGATATAAATTATGATGGTGAATTAGAAATAATAGTAGGTTCTTATGGGAATCAATTGCATTGTATAAATATTAATGGAACCAAACGTTGGGATTTTGATACAGATATTGGTGAATATGGAGTAATTGCTAGTGCAGCTGCAGCTGATTTGAATAGAGATGGTACACAAGAAATTTTCTTTGAATCCACTGGTGGTTATTTTTACTGTATTACACCAAATAAAGTACAAAATTGGAATATTACAGGTGCTTATAGATCACAATCTACTGCAGCTATAGCTGATTTAGATGGTGATAATTTTTTAGATATTGTGGTTGGGCGGTATATGGATGTGCCTGGTAAAATGTACTGCTTCAATCATAATGGAACAATAAAATGGGAATTTGATACGATAGGTAATGTAATTTCATCACCGGTTATTGCTGATATTAATGTTGATGGAAGTTTAGAGATTATTTTTGGATCAGTTGATGAGCATAAAATTTATTGTTTAAATTCTAATGGTGAGAAGATTTGGGATTATACTACTGATATGGAATTCTGGAATGAGCCTGCTGTTGCTGATTTAGATAATGATAACTATTTGGAAATTGTTTTCGGTGGTAGGCATTATGATACTCAACCTAGTGAAATATTCTGTATAGAGCATGATGGAACGTATAAATGGGATTACACTTCCACTGGATATTTTGATTCAAGTCCTGTTATTGCTGATATAGATGCTGATGATGAATTAGAAATCTTAATAGGAAACCAAGATTCTAATCTTTATTGTTTTAAACATACAGGCGTAATTGAATGGACTTATGCAACAGGTGGTCCTATAGGTTCTACAAATCCTTCGGTTGCAGATATAGACAATGATGGAAAAATGGAAGTTTTCATTGGTTCAACAGATAATAAACTTCATTGTGTTAATGCTACAGGTGATTATTTATGGTCATATACAACCTCTGATGATATACGGAGTACCGCTGCTTTAGTTGATATTGATAATGATAATGTTATAGAGGTTATTTTTGGTTCAAATGATGATTATCTTTATTGTTTAGAATTAACTGGGGTTAGTTCATCCAGTAATCAACAATGGTATACTGAAAGAGGTTCTAATATGAACACTGGTAATTTGGATAGTGATTCTGATTACTTGGATGATGTAAGTGAGCTGACTTATTATAACTCTAATCCATTAATAGCTGATTCTGATTCAGATACTTTATTGGACGGTCAAGAACTTTATCTATTTGGTACTAATATGCACTTAGCAGATACAGATGGAGATTTTTATGATGATAATATTGAAATAGCTGTTGGCACCAATCCTTTAGATCCCCTAGATTTCCCTGGACCACCACCAGTAGATATTGATTTAGATGGTATACCAAATGAATTAGAAGATTTAATTGGAACCGACAAGTATAATCCTGATACTGATTTTGATGGCATAAATGATGGATTAGAATATTATGGTATTTATATCCCTAGTAATACTTTTAGTAATTCATCTGGGTATCTAACATCTGATCCTACAACAAATGATACCGATTTTGATTCTTTATTAGATTACACAGAAATATATACCTATTTAACAGATCCCAATAATAATGATTCTGATTTTGATTTAATTTCAGATAATCTTGAAATTAATGGAATATACTATCCTAGTAATGATTTCCATAACGGTTCAGGTTATCTCTTTACAAATCCAAGAGTGAGCGATTCAGATGGTGATTCCTTAAGTGATTATACAGAAGTATATGTAGAATTAACTAATCCTAATGATGAAGATTCAGATTCAGATGGTATGAATGATTGGTATGAAGTTACTTATAATTTGAATCCATTTATTGATGATGCAAGTCAAGATTATGACTTAGATGGTTTGAGTAATTTAGCTGAATCTACACTTTTAACAGATCCATGGTTGGCAGACACAGATGGAGATGGGGCTAATGATGGTCTAGAAGTTTCAAAAGGAACAGATCCTTTGGACCCCAATGATACACCATTTATGTGGGAATTATGGATGACCCTCATTTCAACAATCATACCAATTATATCAGGAATCTTTGGTGGATTATTTTCTTTAATTAAAAATCGTCATAAGAAATTACAAGAATCAAATCAAGAAGTCAAAGCATCTAAACCTCAAAAACAAAAGAAAATCCTGAAAGAAAAATTGACGCAAAAAGAAATTACTGAACTTGTAAATTACAGAATGAATACAATTAAAACTATTATTGAAAGATATAATCGTCTTAGCCTTGATAAAATGATGCAATTATTAAGATTCAAAGATGAAATGGAACTTGAGATATGGTTATTATCATTGCCATCCACTATTCGATTTTATATCGAAGATGAATTTGTGGTAATACCTCAGAAACAACTGTTTGATGGAAATAACTACAATCAACAAGCAATGAGTCAAATACAGCAAAGTTTCAAAAACTTGGCTTTAAATTGTTTTTCTTGTGGTTATCCTATAGATAAAGATACAACACAATGTCCAGAATGTCTGGAAACCATTCCTCGATGTTCAGTATGTAAATTACCACTTTCATTTGGTGAAGATATAGGTCAATGTAGTCTATGTGAAGCCCAAGGTCATTTAATACATATGCAAGAATGGGTTAAAACACAAGGAAAATGTCCCATTTGTTTACAAAATATCCCTCAAGAAGGAATAGTTTTCATTGAAACAAATAAATCAAAGAAGAAATGATTTCTTCTTTTTTTTAATTTCACTTATTTTTTTTAGGAAATTAATTATTGTTTTCTGTTTAATCTGACTAATAATTCGTTATAAGCATTTCTAATATTATTCTGATACATAGGTACATCAAGATGTTCTTCTGTCATTTTTTTAATGAGAGGTAAAGCTTTTTCTGATTTCAAATCAACAAGTGCTATTATTGCAAAACTCTTCATCATACTGTTTTTACTCTCTAATAATTTTAATAATTCATTTTCTTTAAAGCTATCTTTCAAATTTTTGACTTTTGTATATGAAATAGTAAAGACTATCAGTACTATTGATCCAAGGATGAACATTAATCCACCCAAACCAAAACCAAAATAAAAATACCTAACTATAGCATCAACAATTATTAGAATTAATCCTACAATAATATAAACAATACATAAAATAAGAGCAAATCGTATTCGTCCTCTTTTGAATTGTTTTTCCCAATAAGAAATACTTGTATCAATCATTTTTTCTGGTTTAGTTTCCTCTACTGAGAGGATAAGTTCTTTATCATATGCTTGTAACAAATCGATGCCCACTGGAAGGTTATTTTTGTAATAAATACTTCCGATAGCTTTCTCAAGTAGCTTGTTAATTCCTTTATTTGGTTTTTCTTTTTCAATCTCCAACAAAATACTAATAGCTTCTTTTGTCCCGATATCACATAGAGCACCTATAGCTAATCTTCTACGCCAAAATCCATAGGTGAAAAATGGTCTGGATATGAATATTCTCCCTACCGTCAATTCCTTTGCAACCAATTCAAGATAATTGACGTTTTTTATATTTCGAGCTGATCGCACTGAACCAAGATCTCCCATCATTGGTCTAGTAAAAGTATTCATATAAAATAGCAATAAAATTGGTCCCATTATTGCTACTACACCCCAAATAATTATATTATCAATATCGCCAATTGATCTGAATATAAAAACAAATCCAATTGTCATCAAGGTTACTGCTATAAACACTTGTGAAGCAAAGAAGATAATCATTCTATTTCTGACATATTTCCAAAGAGAAGAAATTGGATAGATCTTTCTTCTATTAATAAAGCGAATTTCACCAAAAGATGAACTTGGATATCTTTCTTTCTTAATTAAAGATTGAGTATCACTTTCTACAACCATAGATAATGCTCTTGAACCTTTAACTAATTCATCGATATCGCTTACTCCTTCTAAATAATCTGAATATTTCCTTCCAGGATGTATTAGAGTAAATAATCCAATGATTATACCAATGCTGAATACTACAAAATTAAAGAAGAAACTAGGTCTATATTTAAGATGATAGATATAAGAGCTATCATATTGTGATGTCAAACTATCTTTAATTGTATTACCAAATGCTGTAAAAAGACCCATAGCTGTTATTCCAATAATACCTGCTATTAGTATTAGTAAACTGCCAATTCGCCATATAAAGATAGGATCATCCTTATTTTCTAATTTTTTATCAATTCGGCCAAAGAGACTAGATTGGGGTATAAAGAGAAAACTACCAATAAAAAGAATCACCATACTTGCAATCATTAAATAAGGTATCATTGGTGAATAATTACCCAATTCTGTATTTAATCCTGAAAAAGTATATTGTTGATTTAAATTATTACTAAAATTCTCAATCCATGTACCCCAGATATTTATTTGAAGACTACCTCTAAGATAATCATCATTTCTAAGATAAATTTTAGGTATAAAGAGAGTTAATGATTGGATCAAAACAACAATCCATAGTATTATAGTGCGTAGTTTGATCCAGTATGCACCTCTTAGATTTTTCTTAGTTAATTTTTCAACTGTTCTTCTAGTTTTAAAAATCTTAATGAAGAATGATGGAATGCTAATCAAAAGCGATGGTAGGATCATTATTAAAATAATACTGTAATCAAGACCTCCTGAAGCATAAAGAATTTCGAAGATGTTTGGTTTATCTTTTTTATCTAACGGATCAGTCTTCCATTTATAAATTTCAGCTGCATCTGAATAACGATCACCATCTGTGTCAATGAGTATTGGATTTGTGCCATAAGCCTTTACTTCAATCCCATCATCTATCCAATCATTATCTGTATCCTTGTCATTCATATCCGTTCCAAAATAAGTTTCAGCAATATCTGCAAGAAAATCATTATCTGTATCTTTTCCTGCAACAGCTACTCCTAAATCATATTTTGCTAAATAAAATAATTCATTATCGATTTCAATATCATAATATCTACCTTCCAAACAGTTGCCTATTGTTTTAATGTTAGCTGAATCCGTTATATCAAATATAAGAAGTCCATAATCATCATAAGGAGAACAAGTAATGTATGCGATATTATCTTTTACAACAATTGAATTAGCATTATCAAATACACTCAGATATTCATCCACTAATACAGGATTACTAATGTTGTTAAAATCAATAATGTAGAGATTTTCATCATATACCCCATAAATTAAATTGTTTTGAAAATCAAAATCTGTACAAGTTTCCTCAAGTTCGCTTACAAAACTAATATTTAGAAGATTTGAAACGTTAAAGATACTCAAATGTGAATTATAACCATTAATAAACAAATAGTTATCCAGTTTTTTGATTACACCAGTATTAGATAAATATGGTCGATAAAAACTAGATATTTGTGTAACATTGGTTGGATTGCTACAATTAAATATTTTAATGAAATTTCCTCCAGTAGCATAAATAAGATTATTTTCAATAATTGCATCAGTTAGTGAAGTTAAATAGCATTCAAAGACCTTTTGTATAAAACAAGGATTTTGTATATCAAATAGCACTAAAATATCATTGTAGCCAATAGCTAATAGTAGATTATCTTGAATAGCTACTTTTTCATAATTATTGAAATCATCATATTCACATAACACTTCTGGATTAAAGGTATCTGTAAAATTGATCACTTTAATGCCTGCATATGAATCCGCCAGATAAGCAATCTTATTTTTAATTACTACATCTTTTACTTGTCCACTTGTACCATATTTATTAATTAAAATGGGACTGCTAGTATTTTGTACATCAACTATTAACAATCCTGAATTACCACTAGCGATGAAGCAGTAATTATTTTTCACTGTTATTTCTTTCGGATAAAAAATATAACCGCGTATTTGCGAAATTTTATGAGGATTAGTGATATTACCCAAATCATAAATTGTAAAATAGTCATAACCACAAATATACGCAATAGATTCTTTTACATAAATTTCATATGGATTATCACCAACAAACGTTGTAAGTAGAATTGGGGTAGGTGAAGTAATATCGTAAATAAAAATTTTATAATCATTTGAACGGTGTATTAAATATAGATAGTTATTCTCATCAATAAAAATTTCTTTTATTATATATTCAACTGTAAATTCTTTCAAAAATTGAGGATTTGTTCGGTCTGTTATATCAAATAGAAAAAATTCATTTGGATCCTCATAATTAAATTTAGCTATTACAAGATATTGCCCATTAGTAGTCATTGTATCATAATTATTGTTTCCTTCATTATATGAATAAAACTTAGTTGGTTTTTCTAAATTACTAAAGTCAACTACTACTAGACCATCAAAATTTCGATCAAGGGTGAAAACAATACGATCTTTCACAAAAATTTCATTCACATATCTAATATCAATGAACTGAGCCACTCTGACTATATTGGTTGGATCGGAATAATCTAAAACCTCTATACCTATAACATCATTACCTTCTGCATTCCACTTAGGTTCACCTCCAAGATAGATATACTCATCTGTAACATAAAAACAATTGATATGCGTCTTCTTATAATTACCAATTACTTTAAGATCTGATTTATTTGATATATCAAGTAGAATCAATCCTTGTTTTATATCAGTATAAAAAGCGATTTCATCAATAATCATTACTTTGTAAGCTGAGAGAAAATCATCATCCCATTGAGCAATTTCAGTATAATTGCTATTAATACTATTAGGGATATCATAGTTAGGTACTATTGATGAATGGTCACCAACATATTCATTATCTTGCAAACTCTCACTTGGTTGTAAATTTATTATAACCATTGGTAAAACTATAATCAAAACTAGAAGTAATTTTGAATCCCATTTCATAATTTTTTCCCGTATATTATGGGTTCTATAGGGATATAAAGCTAATTATTTTTTTAAATATATTAGAAAGGCTAATTTACTAGAAGAAATTTTGTGTTAAAAATAAAAAAAAGGCAACCTAGATAACTAGGTTACTCTTTTACCTTTAATAAAACGAACAAGGAAGAAAATTCCTACTCCAGAACCAATTAATCCAATACCTATGACTGCACCATACCGAATCATGAAAAGCTTGAAAGTCATAGTTAATTGATAGCTAAAGGGATCAATTGCTGTTCCTAGTGTAGAAACTTGACCGAGTGTATCAGAAGCTTCAATATAATATTCCACAATAGAATTTATTTTTGTTTTAGGAATTACACCAAAATAATAACCTTCTTCTGAAGTCATATCAACTATTTCCCATGCACCATCATTAACACGATAGATTAAATGTACAAAATCCAATTCCGAGTAATCATTTACTACCACTGTAACATTTACAGGTTTGTTTACTTCAGGTTTAATAGGACTTATCATTAAGTTTGATAGTTCTGGTACATCAAAATCATTATTGATATTTATTATCACATCATCTTGTGCATTATTCCCATTATTATCGTAGACTCTTACAATGATTTCATGTGTTCCATTGGTTGTTGTTCTAGTTTGCCAATTATATGAATAAGGTCCAGTATATTTAGTTATTAATAGGGTTGTTCCGTCATAAAACTCTACTCGATTTACCCCACTACCAACATCACCACAGTCGACTGAAATCAATATTTCACCAAAATAGGTACCTGCTGCAGGGTCTTGAATAGTAATTGTTGGATCAATATCATCCCCTATTAAATAGGTATAATAGCTACCTGTATTATCATCAATTTGACTATTACCATTAGAATCAGTTGCTTCAACAAAATAATCATAGGAAGTATCAAAGTCACCTGCTGGGATAAAGCCTCTATAGATATCACCATTAACATGTAAGCAATTTACAGAATACCAAATACTATCATTTCGATAATAAACAGTAACAGCTTGTATATCTCCCAACTCATCAGACACGCTAACATCTATTTGGGCATCCTCATAATATGTGGGATTATTTTCTAAGGAAACAAAATGTATTTCGGGTGGTGTTGTATCAAGAACAAAATAGCAATCATCGAAAATAGCTGATGCAATTTGATCTGAACTCGAGACATACACTCTCATTTGGAAATAATTCATTACCCAACCACCAGGTCCAAAAATAGCATTCATATCATCATAGATATTTCTTACAAGGTTATTCCAAATGCCAGTAGTGTTATATTCATCCACATAATAAAATGCTGCATTAGACGTATTTGATGGATTGTAATTTTCATTTGAACCAATGATATAATAGAGATTATATCCTCCTTCAAAAGTAAATTGATAATTAGCATAAGCAATTGTACCTGTTGGCATTGCATCCAGTCGCCACCAGAAATCAGTGTAAAGATTCTCAGGGATTTGGTAATACATTGGCCTTCCTACTACTGCTGTTCTTGGTCCTAGGTACGCTGTTAGATTAGCTGCATTGGTACCTGTATGTGCATCTGCTGTAAGATTGGTATATAAGTGACTTGAATCTCCTTCCCACGATACAATAGGATTTGCACCTGTCCAACCCCAGTCTTCCTCGAAGGATGGGTCACCATTAGGATAAGAAATAATCTTGAAATCATCTAGTAATAATTCAACTTTATGATCAGCATTAATGCTGATCATAAAGTTGAATTATTACTAGATGATTTCAAGATTATTTCTTATCCTAATGGTG
>JAEORJ010000166.1 GCA_016840945.1 Candidatus Gerdarchaeota archaeon | reverse complement strand
TTAGTTTTTTTAACAAAATGTTTAATTTATCCTACTGCTTTTATTTATTTTTCATCTCTTATTTCTTTAGCTTTTCGAATTGCTTCCAAATAGATTTCTTCTTGTAATCGGAATCCGCACTCCAGAAGTTTTTCTAATAATTCAATAAATTCTTCAAGGTTAATTTCAAACTTGCTTACTGCTTTCAGTAATACATAAATTGTTCCTCTTGGTGTTAATCCAAGTATTCTTGCTGCTGTTCTTGCTGGTATTTCGTCAACGATTACTTCACTGATTTTCTTTTCTACTGCTAAAATCAGTACTGCTTCTTCTCCTGGGTGAAGTTTTACTTGTAGTGCTTTTCTCTCTACTTGTTCAACTACTAACCAACCATCTGTTATTGCTTGCTCAATTATGTAGGCATCCGGTTCTCCTTTTTCTTTCCCTCTATCGATAACTTCTTTTTTTACTTCCTCTGGAATGATTACTTTACCATATAACTTTTTCAACAACAACAATTTTCCTATTTTCGTTAAATAAATCAGTGGTGTTGCGTTTGTTATTACGCTCATTCCAACCACTTCAAATCCTGTTGTAATTCTTCTAAGCTATATGGTACCTTTATCCCTCTTTTTTTGACTTCGGCCATCATTTCCCATAATGTCAGCTCGCATTTTTCTGCTGCCTTCCAGAGAGTTATTTTCCCCTCTTCATATTCTTTGAGACTTTTCTCAATCATCCAATCTGTTGTTGAACTCATTAGAAATCTTCGTATTACTGTTGATCGGTCCATCCCTTCTTCTTTTGCTATTTTATCTATTAATTTAGCTAGCTTATCTTCTACTCTTGTGGTTATTGTTATTGGCATAATGTTCACTATATTAAATTTATTCATTTTAATATAATAACCTTCTCTTTTCTTATACTAAAAAGTCCCCGGTTCAATAGATGCAAGTTGTGACTTGTTTCTGGACATATCCGGGATCGCCCACCACTTCTTATCTTTTCTTTTTTAACACCTCCTATTATTACTTCGCCTTTATGAAAAGTACTATCCTTTTTATAGTACAAAAACAATATTATTTATTACATACTTTACTGAAGGGATTCAAACATGACCAGTATTTCTGTTTCGCTTGATGATGAATTGCTCGAATGGTTAGATCAACTTATTGAGCGTGGAATAATTAAATCTCGCAGTGAAGCTGTTCGCGGAGGAATTTATTCTTATGTTCGTGAAAAGCTTGGTATCACCTCACGAGCAGATCTTCGTGACTATCTTAAAAAGCAACAACAAAAGCCCTTCCAATCTGGTGTTGAAGCTGTTCGTTCTGTGAGGCAAGAGGACTAATGACTCTCTACCTAGATACCAATGTTTTCTATAATGCCTACTGCCCTATTGAGGATGCTTCACTTGTTGATTGGTTGTTCGACCAGTTACACCCTGACTTTCCTGCTATCACCAGTGAGTGGTGTCTAATCGAGATATTTCGTGCTTTTAAGAAACAAATGAATTTAGGAGCTATTACTAAAAAGGACGCTGAAATTGCTCTTGATTATTTCTTGAGTGATATTGGTGAAATGGTAAAAAACAAAACCTTACTGCTTGTTCCTGTTACACAGGCTTTAATTATAGCTTCTCGAGACCTTATTTTTACATGTAATCTCTATGCAGCTGATGCTTTACATGCAACAACAGCATTAAAACTAGAATCTAGAGCTTTTATTACTTTTGATTCTGATTTCAACGTTCCTCTTGGAAATATTCCTATCCTAAACCCCTCTATTACTAATTTCAAATCAGAGATAGCTAAATGTAAATCTAAATGAAATAATAACATAATGAAAGTCCCCGGTTCAAATCCGGGATCGCCCACCACTTTATTATTGAAATTATTTTTTAATCCTCTCTTGTTAAATTTGCTAGTTTTTCAATTTTAATGCTTGACTGCTGATCAGCCAACCTGCACCAATTGAGAAATTCCCGATGTATACAATTACTGAAAAGGATAGGTCAACATAATAAAGTGCTATATTACCAGCAACTCCTATTGGGTATATCATTGCAGCAATTATTATTACTAATGTATATAATCCTCTAGTCACTCCCAAAATTATAGCTCCTATTAAAACTCCCCCTGGAAGATTGCTTTTAGGATTTATTTTTTTCAAGTATCTCTTTAGAAAAATCAGCACTGCTACCGTTATTGCTGTTAATAAAATTCCATAAATGAAATTATAATATGTTTGGCCAGAGATTGATGAATAAGGAGGATTATCAATTTTTCCCGTTTCAAATCTTGGTCCTGTCGATATTGGTAAATATGCTATTATGAATGCTATAAAATAACTAAAACAATAAATTCCATACACAATTAAGGTCATAAGTATCTCTTTCTTATTTTCAGATTTGTCACCTACAAATAATAGAATGATTGCCCCTAAAATTGAGATAATGGCTATCAGCCCAAAATAATAGAATATCTGACTGAACCATCCTATTATATTTGTGTTTATATTTGCTTCTCCAGTCCAAATCACGATGCTAGTTCTTGTGCTAATTAGTATATATGAGACCATACTAGTACAATCCTCTACTAGAATGATTATTGCCGCGATTAAAATGATAAAACTAGCGATCTTTAAAACATCCCTGTTAATACCCATTTGAGCCGTTCTAAATTCAATTTCTTTTTCGTGTTGCTCTTCAATGTATTTTTGACTTGGAACCGCCTCGATATTTTCTTCACTCAAATCATTTCACGCTCATTACTTTGAATTGCCTTTAAAAATAATAAAATTTCTCTAGAAATTTTTAGTCCCTTACAATAACTCATACAGTAAAAATTCAGAAGTCTTAATAATAATGGTAGTCAATCTCCTAGAAAAACAAGGAGTTGTTTTAATTGGCTAATAAAATTGTTAAAATTGGCGTTTTTATTTTAGGAATATTAAATTGTATTATCGGTGGTTTGACCTGCGGTTTAGGTGGTATACTCTCTGGTGAGATCAGCCAAATTGCCGTCATCTTTATTATTATTATTGGTGCGCTTATTTGCGTCTCTGGTGGAATTATTTTCTTCTTTTGGGGTGGCTTAAAGAAAGCAGAATAATCCCTCTTCTTTTTTATTATTGACTTACTATCTTTGTGAAAATTTTCACAAAAAAAGCTGAATAATGATATACTAATTTAATTTCTTATTCTTTACTAATTTTAATAAATCATAAATTAGTTATTAATTAATGAAAGGGACTTATTATGACTAAGAGGTTTTACAAAGGGATAACAATTTTAGTCTTAAGTTTAATACTAAGCAACAATCTGATGGTGCTAGCTAACATTAAAATACCAACAAATAATGTGGAGAGTAATTTTGGTGGCATTTTTATTGAAGGATGCCCAATTGCTCAAATAAATAATAATTATTTTTTATTTGAAACAAATCATGATAAATTACAATTATTGTCTACAACGAATAACAAACATTTTGATGTAGTAAGAAATTATGGAAATGCTCTTTTTAGTTATTCTTGTTTAATAAAACCTAATTATAAAATCATTGAAAATGATCAGTATTTTATTGATATAGCTTATAATAGCAGCATCCAAAGTAATGTCTTATCTATTATTGATATTAATGATTATGAGCAAATTAACTATGTAGAATTTAACTACCCCGTATCATGTTTTACGATACAAGATAATTATTTGTTTATTTCAAATTACACTGATAGTGTTATTCAATTTAACATTACCAATCCTTATCAACCCATTTTAATGCAAAGTTGGATTGTTAATGATCTTAATTATTTCCGTGTTAAAGGCGATTATTTCTATGGTATTAGCAATAGCAGTTTATTGCAAATTTATAATATCAATACATTAGTTAATGCGACTTGGAATGCTGCAGAACTTAAAATCCACAATTTTTACATCGAAGGTGATAAACTCTATTTTGTTGATGTCCATAATGAAGATGGGGAGTTATTTGATTATCATGATTTAGGGTTATATGTGTTAGATATTACTAATCCTCTTACTCCTATAGTTATCTCTAATCTTTCCATTCCAACAGAAAAAATCTATTATTACTCTACCCCTATTGATATCCTTGTTCACAAAGATATCGTTTATTTAGCTTATGAAAATGATATATTGATCTACGATGTAAGCGATTTATCTGCTATAGCCAAGATTACTTCTTTTACAAAAAGCTTCTATAATTATCCTGGATCTTTTTGTAGGATGTTTCTAGCTGAAAATTGTGTGTATATAACTTTTCAAAAATCTTCTGGTGGTAATATAAGAACAGATTATACATTTTTAGCATTTAATATTACAGAAAATGGCAAGTTCAAATTACTTTATCCTAGAATTTTCTTTTATAGAGAATGGTTACCTAACCTAGCACTTTTCTTTGCATATTTTTGGCCATTTATTGTACCTGTGGTAGTGGTGATAATTGTAATAATTGTTGTAGTCGTTATTTATATTAAAAAACAAAAAAAAGCAAAGCAACAGAAAGGAAAAGAATTGGTAGATTAATTAGTTATGTTTATATGAAAATAAAATGATTATTTGATTGGGGTTAGAATTTTGGGTTTAAAAGTTCAACATTTTTTAGAGAATGCTTCAAGTGAAAATTTGGCAAAAGATTATTATGAAATGGAGAAAAATAACACTAAAATTATGGCTTTAATAGGGATAATTATCCTTCCCTTTAGCATAATAATTTTACCAATTGCACTAGGATTGTATTTAAATTATAAGAAACATTACTATGAGGTTCTGAGATTAAAAGAAGAACGTGATGAACAAGAATTATTTCAAAATACCTCTATTAATAATCAAAACAATTTTTTTAGAAGACAACTTGCGTTATATGCTCTTATTGATTTGAAGAGCTCATTAGCTCGTGGGGAAATCAATTATTTAATTCGGCAGTATAATCGAATGCCTGATTATCCACAAAAAGAAAACCAGTTAACTTTCTACAAAGAATTGCTTTCAAAAATACCTGCTGGAAAAGAATCTGATGAAGTTGATATAAAACGTTTTCCTAATGAGGGTATTTTATTAGAAACCTATTGGAAAGCAATCAAAAGGGAGGTATTGACATTGTCAATTATTTATACTATCTTTTTCCTACCATTCTCAATATTCTTTTGGTTGTCATTTATTAATCAACGAAAGAATTATCTAGAAATAAAATCGCTTAGAAAAGAGGGTAATGAGAAGCTCTTAATTGAAAAAGCAAAGTCACCCAAAAGCTCCTTTTTTAGAAATGAAATTGGTTTAATGGCTATTTATGCTCTTGCTGATATAAGAAGTAATGAATTAGCAGAATCCATTACTATCTACTTGAAAGATCTTGATTTTTATGGCGGAAAAGATCTAATGTTTTTTAGAGGACGTTGTTTGAATTTGTTAAATTATGTTGAGAATGAAAAAACAGTCGATAAAGAAGAATCTTCTGTAAAAGATGATGGTTTGATAGAAACCAAAAGGATATACTTCATCTCAGAAAAGCAATTCAAGGATGAAAAGGATATGATAACAGGTTTGCCACTTGTGGGAGTAGAAGGAGCGATTGTAGCTTGCCAGTTGTGTGGTGGATTGGCTAAAAAAGAACCGTTGGCAAAATGGTTGAAAGAAAAGAAGAAATGCCCTGTTTGTAGAAAACCACTATCACTTTCCGATTGCCCCGAAATAATGATAAAAAAATAATCCTAGAGGTTAATAAACTACCTCAAAAAAGAATAATTGCTAATTTACCAGCTTGCACTTTCGTTTCCAAATTAAAATAACTACTGATACAGCAATTGCTGAGCTACTACTTAAAATAAAAGTAAAGCCAGAAACAAAATTCATTGTAGAAGCATTTTGAGCCATTGTTACTGCTGCAGCAGCATCAATCAATCCATATCCAAAGTATTTATCCTTACCCTTATCACCCAAATCAACACAAGTTTGTTGGAGGATTTTTCGTAGTATATTAGGGTTTAGACTGTTATCAACAGATTTCATTAAAGCAATAACACCAGCAACTATTGGTGCTGAATATGATGTCCCATAACCTGTAGTATAGCTCCCGTCAAAATAAGTGCTGTTTATTTTGTGAACTTCGTTACCATCTGTGTCTCCACCTGGTGCTACAAGATCAACCCAATCCCCATAACTGCTATAGCTTGCAAGATTATTATTGATATCAGTCGCACCAACACCAATAACGAATTCAAAACAGGCTGGCATTCGTTTAGTGCTTGAATCATAATTACCAGCTGATGCAACTATAACAACACCTTGCTCAATGGCAGCTTCCATTTCATCATAAAAAGCTACGTCTTTAACATTCTCAAAAACCTCTTTTTTATAACTAAAACTACAACTGATAATATCTGCACCGTTTGCTACCGCATAATCAATTGCCAATCCTAATTCATCCCTAGTAACCCACTCATCTTCATCATCATCGGGTCCATAATAATAGAAGATTTTCAAATTCATGATTTTAATATTAGGTGCGGCACCTACAATTCCAATATCATCGTTTTTAGCAGCAATAACACCAGCGATAAAAGTGCCATGATTATTTCGCCAGATGTTTGTGTAGGTTGGATTTGGATCATTATCATTACCAACAAAATTCCACCCATAG
>JAEORJ010000165.1 GCA_016840945.1 Candidatus Gerdarchaeota archaeon | reverse complement strand
AATACTCTCACCTAAGTTTTCAGCGTTACCTTCCGCATGATTTTTAGGCAATTCATAGAATGTCTCTTCAGAAAAAGCATGCATATACTTAAACATTGAATCTGAAATTTCAAGGAATGTATCAATTAATTCTTGATATGAAAAAGGGAATTCTTTTCTTTCAATTTCATCAACTGCTCCAGTAGAAAAATATTCAATAACTTCTGAACTAAGAGTTCTTTTTCCCTGACATAAATAATTGAATTTAGCATCCATTTGGTTCATAAGATGTCCTAGTATCCAACGTATAGGATTCAATTTAGGTGTGATTTGATATTCAAGATGTTCAGGTTTCAATCTCATTATTGCTCTAAGAACATTCCATTGGGCTAAATCCATTAAATCAATTGCAAATTCTTTCATTAGCATAGGAGACTTCCTTCTGATAACAAATAACGGTTAGCTATTTGTTACAGAACTAACTTTTTGTTTTAATATTAGCTTTTCTTTTACGGATTATATATAACACCCAACAAGGGATGCTAAGTAAAGTAAGCGATCCAGCTAAACTAAAACATAGAGTATAAACCCAATTATGAAAAGTATCAGTACTAATGATAAAACCTATTCCTATGAAAAGCATTGCCATTGCAAGAGCTGTAAATATAACAGACCATAATTCTAACCAATTAAATAGTTGATTTTTTTGTCTTAGGCGATTAAGTTCATAGAGAAGATAAACATTGATAATTAAAATTGGTAATAAAATACCAAAAATTAGTCCAATAAGATATTTATTATCTTCTGGAGGAAATCCAAATAATAACGGATAGAAAACACTTGCGATAATACAACCAGATGTTAATAAGAGAACAATTATCCCTACAGCCCAACTTGCCAATCTCTTTCTTCGGTTAAGGAAAACCCCATATTCATGTAATCTTTGTTCTGTAACCATAATCTCCACCAATTATAGTAACTTTTCTATAGAAATTTTTACTTCAATTACTTAAATTATACATTTATTGTATGGTTATGCAAAATATCAATTAATAATATTATGTCTATTAATGAATTTTAAGCTATTAAATTTAATCATCAAGAAAGCTAGAAAAAAAAACATTAAAAATATTCATGAAAATCCTTCATTAACTATAATCCAATTTTTTCATACAATCTACTGAAAATCAATAACAAAATCTTAGAAATTATAACTCAAGCATTTTAATTATCTTTGAACTAAGTGTATATTAAAAAGATGATGATATTATGCAACCTAAAATAGAAAAAATGGATATTAAGGTGATTGGGATACAAAAAGTAATCAACCACCAACCGGGATATGACTTTAGAAAAGATGTTGATGAAACATGGAAGAAGGTTCTTGACAAGTTAGGTGATATCAAGAACGTTCATGAAGATAAAAGAGCGATTGGTTTTTGGCATTGGATAAATAAATTGACGAAAGTTTATTTTGCTGGTATTCAAGTTGACTCCTTGAAGGGGTTTGTTTGGGATCGTGAATATGGCCTTTGTAGTTGGGATTTAGGTGAGATAACAGTAGCAATTTTCAAAGAAAAAAATGGCGAAGAAGGAACTATAGCCTCTTCACCTGAAGCTAATAGGCAAGTATCTGAAATGGGATATCGTTTCGATGGGCGTTTCATTGGTGATTTTGAAGTGTTCCCCCTTGAATGGATAAAGAATACTATCCCCGATAACGAATACCACGAAGTTTGGATTCCAGTTATAAAAAAATGATTCAGTAAAAATCCTATAATTATTTGTTTTTACCTTTTCTATCACCACTCTAACTTGTTAAGTAAACAAATAATTAATCATTTTTTAACGAATCTGAAAGTATTGTAAGGATTTGATTCTAATTCACATAGAATAAAACCTATTGTAATTAGAAAAGTAAATAACTGATGAAAGTAAAAGAAAAATGGAAATAGGTGTTGAATAGAATGAATGAAAATAATAAATTAACCATTTCTTACAATGTTGAATTTAGCGATATAAAAAGAATCTATATTGAAAATTATTATACAAATGTTATTTATTTAGCTTTAACAATTCTTTCAGCATTAGGTTTGTTATCAAGTATTGCTTTATTATTGAACATATATTTTACTTCCACATTTGGAACATATCAAATTGTCTTCATAATATCAGTGATGGCGATATTCACGATTTTTATATTGAGACCAATTATTTCTATTCCCAGAATTAAATCAATTTGGTATTCATCATCCAAGATTCCCAAGAATTATAATCTAGTTTTATCAAAGAATAATATCACCTATAATCGCAGCTTTGGTCAAATGGTTTATCCTTGGGATATTTTATATCAGATTGTAGAACAAAAAAGCGCTTTTTGTTTCTACCTTTCTTCACAAGAATATTTTATCATCCCAAAAAGAGTTCTTAATGATGAACAAATCATTCTTCTTAGAGAAATAATTCTTGCTTCTACAAATCCTCAATTACTAAATGTAAAACTTAGAAATAAGTAATTGAGTAAACAACATCTATTTTTTTAATTCTTTAATCTCTTTCAACATTAAATCGCTAGCAATTAAGACTAGAAATAATTCATTTAAGTATGAATCCGGTCAAAGAATTAGGGATTGCCTATGGATAAACCATGGAAAAATCAGATAATAGTAATGGTATTGATAAGCACTTTTATTTCTAGTTTTTTGATTGAAAATAATTTTGCTAGTGCTTATTGGCCAACAGAAGATTGGATCACACATAATCCCGGACAAGAACTTATGGATGGTAGTATTTTAGAGGAAATGGAAACTTATTTGGAAAATTGGAATGATGCTCATTCATTTTCACATGTTGATTCAATGTTGGTAATACGAAATGGCTATATGGTTACAGAATGGTATAATTCTATCTATCTCTGGGGCCCAGATGACAAACATGTGCAGTGGTCAGTCACAAAAAGTTTTATGGGAACACTCATAGGAATAGCTATCGATAAAGGATTCATCTCTAGTGTAAATGAACATGTTCTTGATTTTTTTGCTGGTTTGAATATCTCTAATGTTGATGCTAGAAAGGAAGCAATGACCATTAAGCATTTATTACTGATGTCAACTGGCATGGACTATCCTGGTGATGATATCATTTGGAGCAGTTGGATGAGTGCCCCAAACCAAGTTCAATATATTCTTGATTTACCAATGGCTACCGATCCAGGTACAATATTCAATTATGATACTGGCGGAAGTCACTTATTATCAGCAATATTGACCAATGCTACTGGTATGTCGACTGAAGATTTTGCGATTGAATACCTCTTCACACCACTAGGTATTGATGATTTTAATTGGCTCACAGATAAACAAGGAATCAATTTTGGTGGACATGGCTTGTTTTTAACACCTCGAGAGATGGCTAAATTAGGCTATCTTTATATCAACAATGGCTTGTGGGATGGAACACAAATCGTTTCAGCAGAATGGATTCAAAACATAACACAAACTTCTTGGACCTTTAGCGGTTCGTGGGGGTATGGTCAACAATGGTGGACCCATCCGAGTCTGCATGGATATTCTGCAAGAGGGAGATATGGCCAAACAATAATTGTTCTGCCTGAGCTAGAGCTAATACTCATTTTTACAGCAGCTCTATCAGATGCTGATCCTGACCCTTATTTTACGATTATTGATAATTACATTTTCCCATCTTTATTGAACCAAAGACCCTATATTTATACTATCATTTTTGTTCCCACATCAATTGCATTAGCTTGTGCTATTACAATAGTAATTTGGTTGAGTATCAGAAAGAAAAGGATTCATACTTAATATAGTATGATTTCTTTTTTAAGCAAAAATTCAAGTTAAAAGAAAAAAGGGGAAGCAAAAACTTGCTTCACATAAAGGTAAAACTTCTGGAACCAATTAATGCCGCTTCATTAGCAGGCATAGCGATGAGTGTACCAATAGCTGACATAAAATAAATCATTGCTAAGACAAAAATTAGTATGCCAACAATCAAACTAACACGGCGGAAATTAATATTATCAAACGAAGTAGCAAAACCCATTAAAACACCTGCAAGTGCAAGGGTGATAATGGTGTTATTCAAATTTGTAATTATAGTATCCATTTTTTCTGCCAGAGAAATATAACCATCCCTATAAACAGCTATGTAAGTGAGAGATAAATTCTCAAGAGTCAGTGAAAGATCCTCACTATAACCTTCAATGTAATCTAGTAATTTTGTGGCTTGTAAATCGTCTAAAGCTGATAGATCATTGTATAAATGATAAGTCCATTTTTCAATATTTATAATCGGTATATACAATGGCTTTATAGCTATAGCAAAGGCGTTTTCAATATAACTAATGATTTCTGGATTTATAGTACCGACATCACTTACCCATTCAAACCAAACATTAGTAATCAAATAATTTTCAAAACCGAAATATGAAAAATTATTAGCTAAATTCGCATCTAGATACATAGTGGAAAATTTGAACGCAGTAGAATCATTAACAATTGAAATTATTGATTGTATTAACAGCACAAATTCCATTTTAACCTCATCAAATTGCAGCTGACTATAAGTTGCTGGATGAGTGGTATTATATTCTAACATCGAATAATACTTGTTGTTAAGATAATACATGTCACTCAGATACGAAAAAGTCACATCATATTTAGTATTGTCTTCTTGAAGAATTGTTTGAATGTCATTATCAGCTATTGTAGCCATGTTATCAAAAAAATCAGCTGTTTCTGTAAAACGTTTTGATTCATCAAGTAATGAACTGCTCATAATAACTAAAATCCCTATAGAAAGGGATGTAATAAGGATAATAAAAATTAGAACCATTGTTGTGTATGGTTTTGGTTTTTCTTTACTCATATCGTTCTCTTCCAGTAATTTTTAGCTAAATCACTTTTTCTGCTTCAAATAATTAATATTTTGTAGAAAAATAATGAAAAATAGAGATTATTAGCAAAAAGAAGATAGATTTGACAAGAAAAAAATTTATCCTAAAATGCTTAATAATAATTTAAGGGGTGGGATATTTGGAAGATCCTAAAGATAATTTGAATATAAAACCCGAAAATACTGTATCTGTAGGACAGTTATTATTAACACCAATAGCTTTAATTTTAGAAAGTATATTCCTACTAATATTCTCTACAATAGTTCCAATACTTCTTATTTTTCCGATTAAATCGACGGCTGGTAGAATGATTGTATTAACATTATACACATTAATTGCTTTATTACTATTGATTCATATAATTAGAGGATCTTTAAAAAGAAAAAGAATTAAAACTAGCAATCATCCAAGATTAGTTTCACTTTCAGCTTTAAGAGAACTTGAAATAATGAAGGATACTTCTGAAGGTCCTTTAGATGGAACATCATCAACAAAAACAACATATGAAACACATGACAAACCACTTGTTATCGCAATAGAAGAAATGAAACAAAAATTACCTGAAAACATTGATATTTCTGAAGTTGAACTTGTAGAGGAAATAATTCAAGATAAGGATATAATTAGTATTGCTGATATTTGTAAGCAAAGCGGATTGAATGAAGATAAAGTGTTAACAATTACTATCAGAGTTTTGGGAATGAGAAGATATTATAAAGATATTATTACAGCAGATTATTTTAAGCAGATGATAAGAAGTTGATTAACTCATGTGGTTAAATCAATCATATCTGTTTAATCATTTTATGATAGACTAGTAAATTAAAATTTAAGTAATAAGTTCTTTTTATTTAGTTGTTTACCATGAATAAATTAGAATTATCAGCAGCAGAAATAGATAGTCTATATACAAATTGGAATACTAATTACACACCAGGTTCTAGTTTAGGAGTTATAAAAGATAGTGATTTTATTATCAAGAAAAATTATGGTTTAAGAAACCTAGATACCAAGGAGCCAATTTCATCTGAGACTATTTTTGAGATTGCTTCAGTTAGTAAACAATTCACAGCTGCTTGTATAGCTT
>JAEORJ010000164.1 GCA_016840945.1 Candidatus Gerdarchaeota archaeon | reverse complement strand
ATGACTGTAGCGTTAAAAGAAGGTGGAACTGAAGGAAAAGTTCCTAATCTTGAAGTACAATTACAGGCATATTATAAATTAAGAAAGTGGGATTCGAAAACTGGCTTCCCAACAGATGAACTATTAGAAGAATTAAATTTGAAGCTATAATAACTTTAGTTTATAAAGAGGTATTTTTAACTGTAAAAAGTGATTACCTTCATTATAGATAGAACTATATTCTTAGTTGTTTATTGTATATTATCTATTTCTACCTCTATATTATATCTAGATTAATATGAATGTTTTAGTCTAAATGATTTCCATCTCTAAAGATGAAATAGTCAAATATAATTAATTATACTGAATCTAGGATAATATGTTTTCTACATCTTAATCCTTCTAGTTAATTCATAGGACTTCTTTTTCATCAGTAAATTACTATCAGTAACGCTTAGAAGGAATTGAAATTAATGATCAATAAAAAATATGATGTAATAATAATTGGTGCAGGAATTGGTGGATTACATTCTGGAATTTATTTACAAAGTAAGAATCCGAACTTAAAAACATTGATTGTTGAGAGAAATGATTATCCGGGTGGATATGTTTCAGGCTTTAACAGTAAAGGTTTTTATTTTGATTCCGGTGCTGAATCAATCTTAGGTTATGAGAAAAGTTTTTCTGCTAATATTTTAAGTCAATTAGATTTTAAACATCAGTTTCACAAGGTTGATCCAATAGAAGCCTATTATCAAGATGATAAAGTAGTGAGAATGTATTCAGATTTAGATAAATTCTTGGAAGAAATCCGTTTTTATTATCCTGATCAAGTGGAAGGTGTTCGATCTTTAATTAAAACAAGCCATAAAATAAAAGAAGAGATTTTTAGAAGTAGATTAGAAACTGAAAAAGTTTCAATTGGTAAAATTATTAGAATCATTTTTAGATATCCTTATTTACGAAAATATGGTCGAATGAATTTTAAACAATTCTTGGATAAATTTATTTCAGATGAGCGAATTTACGAATATTTCAATATATTTTGTTTGTGGTTTGGTTTGAAATTTGAAGAGATTCATGCCCCTATTGCTGCTCATATTCTAAGTAGCAGTTTTACAGAGGGTCTTTCTTACCCTGAAGGAGGTTTTGGATTATTTGCCAGAAAATTAGCTGATCACTATATTTCTCAAGGTGGAACTATAAAATATAAAACTGTTGCTAAGAAAATTCTTGTACAAAACAAAAATGTTGAAGGAATTTTACTAGAAGATGGAACAATTCTTCAATCAAAGATTGTAATCTCAAATGGCGATTTATATAGAACCATTCTGAATTATGTTGGTAAAGAGCATTTTAGTAAAAGATATATTAAAAACATTCAAAATTTGAAACCATCTATTTCAGGAGTTTTATTGTATTTAGGCGTTGAAGATTTAGATCTTGCAGAATATCCTCCTCACTTCATGGTTGGTAAAAATATTAATATTGTTCCTAATGTAAGAAATGATCTTTTTGATTTAGAAGGATTAGGAGTAAGAATTCCATCAAATATAGACCCTGAAACAAATAATCATAAAAGAAAATCATTAGTAGTTTTAGGAATTACAAATAACAAATGGAATAATTTTTGGAAAATAGGTAAAGATGGTAAAAGAACTTCTGAATATAAATCATTGAAAAAAGATTTAACAGAAAAAATAATTGCTGCCATAGAGAAAGTAATTCCAAATCTTTCAAAACATATCGTACACAAACGATTAGCTACACCTTATACTTTTGAGAAGTATAATCTCTCTACTGAAGGTTCTTGGTATGGTCCCGAAGCAAATCAAAAACTCCCTAGCTTCAAATCACCAATTAAAAACCTTTATTTTGCAGGTTCAAATGTTGGTGGTGGTGGAGTAAGTGCTGCAATGACCTCAGGTATCAAAACGGCAGAATATGTTTTAAAGAAACTAGAGAAAAAAAGTAAAGAGCTTTAATACTCTTACTTTTTTGAAAAACTATGTTTGCCTATTACTTCTTTTAAGCTATAATATTTTCCAGTTCCATAAGCAATTACATCAGCTTTTAAAATATCAGGGCTACCTGATTCATCTATCATTGACTCATCGTAATATACCTTCAAGATTTCACCAAAAAAAGCATAATGAGAACCAACTTTTACTTTTTGAATAACCTTACATTCAATGTTTATAGGGCATTCTTCAATTAATGGCACTATAACTTCTTTTCCCTTAAATACTGTTAATCCTGTTTCTTCAAATTTATTATGATCTCTCCCTGAAACAACCCCAAAGTAGTCTGTTTCTCTAACTATTTTGACATTAGGAATATTTACTCCAAAACAACCACTCTTATCAATTAGTTCACAAGTATATCTCGTATCTCGTATTCCTACAACTAATACAGAAGGTTCTGCACAAATATTTGATATCCATGCAGCTGTCATAGCATTTGGTTTACAATCTTCAGTATAGACAGAAACCAAAGCTGCTGGTGCAGGATAAGCTGCTGCTCTGGGACTTTTCTCTATTTTGACCATAATCTCACATCTTTTAGGAAATTTCTCTAAACTACAAATAAATTAAAACTTTATAAATGATATTAACTATAGAATATATTCGGAGATGATATTTTTGGGAAGAGATAAAAAAAGATTCTTTAGTTTTCTAATGATAATCTTATTATTGATTGGTAATTATTATCAATTGGTTTTACCTTCAAATTCAATAAATAATATTGAAGATAACACGTTTAATACCAATAATATTGGTGCACCTTCATATAGATATTATGATATCAAAATTGATGGTTCAAAAGTGTACTTATGGGATTATTATGACATTGATGTTTACGATATAAGTGATTTAGATAACATTCGACATAATTACACTATAATTAATTATAATAGTCAATATTATGATTTGGGTATTAATTCAGTAATTATTTATAACCTAACTCATAATCGATTCTACAATTATGCGTTGTACGATGGTCATTTCAATTCAAATTACAGTTATTTGGTTTATAAAGAAAATTTGTTT
>JAEORJ010000163.1 GCA_016840945.1 Candidatus Gerdarchaeota archaeon | reverse complement strand
TCTGGTATTTCAGGATTTATATCAAAACCAAGATTTGTTGGAGCAGTGGTATCAACGGTAAAGGTTTTTGTGGATGTCCAAGCACCATAGTTTCCTACTGTGTCTCTTGATCTAACTCTCCAATAATATACATCATCAGGTAAAACATAAACGTATTCAAATCCTGATGTACCAATTTCGCCATTAAATATTGGTGAATCAAAAGCTGCACTATCATCAACCTGCAATTGATAAGCTACTGCATCAGCAACATCTGACCAATCAAAGTATGGTTTTTCATCATTTATTATAATACCATTAGCTGGTTCATATATAACTGGTACACCTGGTGCTGTTGTATCAATCGTGAAATGCCAAGTGCTACTCCAAGGTCCCCAGTTGCCAACTGAATCAACAGCTTGTACATGCCAATAGTATGTTCTATCAGCTAAGGTTGATGTTGTATAACTAGTTGCTGAAGTAATAATGGTAATTACAGGTGAAGAGAAATCACTATTATCATCAACATACAAACGATAATTAGTTGCTGTAACTGATGGATCCCAATCTAGAAGTTGTGTTGGATCATTAGTTAAATAACCGTTTGTTGGTGATACTAAAACAGGAGCTGCAGGTGGTGTAGTATCTATTGTAAATGTCCTAACAACTGACCATGCACCCCAATTACCAGCATAATCTCTTGCACTAACTCTCCAATAATATGTTCTATCAGCAAGAGCTGGTGCATTATAATAAGTATATGATGTTTGGATATTTACTGCTGGTGAAGTAAATCCTGAGTAATCATCGATTTGTAATCTATAAAGGTTGCAACCTGAAACAGAACTCCAAGTAAAAATTTGTGTATTATCATAGGTAACAAGACCATTAGAAGGACTACCTAATGAAGGCGCGCTGGGAGGTGTTCCATCGACTATAAATTGCCAAACTGAACTCCAACTACCCCAGAATATAAGCAATTGACGTGTTCTCACTCGCCAATAATAAACACCATCGCCTAAAGTTGGGCATGTGTAATAACTTGGATCAATATTTAGATCAACAATTAGTGTTGAAAATGAGGAAGAAGTTGAGACTTGAACATTGTATTTGTCTGAGCCAGATACATCCGTCCAATCTAATGTCGGTGTTCTATCATTAGTATAAGTTCCAGAAGTAGGACTTAATAATGTTGGTGGTGAATTATCTTTTCTTTGATCCTCAGCAGAAATGAGTTTATTAAAAGTAAATTCACTTTCTTTTTCCTCTTCTGTAAAATCAGGTATTGGATTTAAATAATTGTTATTGGGATTATTTTTATCTAAAGAATTATTACTATCAGTTTTTACTAGAGGAAATATAAGGCACACAAATATAATAGTTAAAATTAATCTATTCTTAATTTTATAATTACTCAAAAAAGCATCCACTCCGCTTTTTCCATAATTGTTTTCGGGTATTTTAATTTAAAAATATTATTTAATTCTCTCAAGAACAAGTAAAGGATTAGCTTAACAATATTTTTTGATTTTTCATAGTTTTAATTTGATAATCCAAAGTTGAATTAGTTAATTTTAAAAGTATAATAGCATATTTCACTGTGAGGTTAATGGATTATTGCTCGGGTCAGAACCACAAGCAGAAGAATTATCTGATGATGAACTGGGACAACAAGAGGAGATTATCAGAAGAAAGAGTGTTCATATCAGGAATTCTTTGATTGCACTACCAATTCTAGTTCTAGTAATTCCAGGATCACTTATTGTACTACTTTGGTACAAGTATTTTTTTTGGCTTTATAGAAATATCACTATAATAATTTTTGTAGATTCAATAATTGTTGTTCTTTTTGTTTTAATTTATCTTTCAATAAAATTCTATAATATTAGAAAAACTGAAGCTTATAAAAATGGTGAAAGATTGTATACTGAGAATAAGAGGATTTTAAGAATAAATAGAATCATCCTAAGTTTTCTTTCATTATTACCTTACATAATTTCCATACCAATGATTTGGTTTTTCCAAGTTGATATTATTGATATTATAGGAAAAGCTCTTTACTTTACAATACCTCATTTATGGTTTACTGTTATAGCAGTTTTGATATTTGGTATTGTTCTATTATGGAAATATAAGGTATATTTAGATGATAATAGACGCATTGATAGATTTCAATTATTTAGAGAATATTTCCTTACATCTATACCTTTACTAAGTGTCGGTATTTTAGGAAGTGCTCATGTTTATCTATATTTTACAAACTATTCTTCCACGAATTCTTCTGTTTTTTTTGTTATTCCCATAATTTTGCTGGTTATCTTTGGTTTTATTGTGAATTATATCCGATTTGTAAGGAAATTTTACATTGATAAAAAAACCACTATTTCTGCATTTATTGCTAGTTTCATTCCGTTAGTATTAGGGACAATTTTAGTAACAATTACCTTATACAATTATGAATTATCATTAAATCTAAGTATAATACGATCTTTTCTTTTTGGTTTCATGGGACTTTTACCATCCATCTTACTCTTTGGTGGAATGATTATGACAAATGCCCCTTCAGAAAAGACAAAAGCAATTGCTTTTGTTGAAATGATTCTCTCAACAGTAATTGCACCTAGTGTTTTTGGATTTATTTTCTCTTCTGAAAACTTTTGGGAATGGTATAATGATATATACTCCTCTTCTGGAATTGATCTATTTTTCTTGATGTTTTTTATTTTTCTCCCTGTAATTATTACGTCCTTTTATTTCATTGTAACAAAATACCTCTTCAACAAAATACCAAAATGGTCGTCGGAAAAAACTGTTTTAGAAAGCAATCAAATAGACTCCTCTGAAGATAACACAAGTATTATAATTTATACTTCAAAATGGCAGAAATTCCGCGCAAAATATCTTGTTTATCAGAAATATCCTATTTCTT
>JAEORJ010000162.1 GCA_016840945.1 Candidatus Gerdarchaeota archaeon | reverse complement strand
GATATAGAAATATCCTTTATTGAAGATGTTAATAATAAAAATCCAAATGATATACTTCTTTTAGCTTATTATAATAAAATACCTGTTGGAATTATTCGACTTGAAGAATATTGGTTACCAAATACAATGAAAATTCTTAGTCACTTCCCTTTAGTAGTTCCTAGATACCAAAGATGTGGTATTGGTAGCCTTCTAGTGAAAGAAGCATTACTTCGTGCACAAGAAAGAGGTTTTTCTAATATTTGGGCAGAATGCTGGTCCAAAGATAAAAGAGAGATAGCAGTATATCAAACGTTTTATGATAAAATAGGTTTCATAAATGAATCTAACAGATTAGAAATGAATTGTAATCTTGATAGATTTAAAAGCAAAAATTTCACTGAAAAACAAGAATTGAATAAAACCATTTCCTCAGAATTGAGTGATGAATTTGTTGAAACAATGAGCAGCAGTTATGCTGTTTCTAAAGATAAGTTACATGCTTTAGAAAATCTAGGTGATCCTAGTATTTGCCGGGGATTTTTATTAAAAACACAGAGTATCTTTGATCGAATTGGTTTAGATGTCAAATTTATTCTTTCGAAATTTGAAGAACAAAATTGTGCTGCAATGATGGTTGCATCATCAAAATATAAGGGGATGGTTTTGGAAATAGGCGTCTTGCCAGATTTTCGCAAAATGAGAGTAGGACAAACGTTGATAGTTGATTATTTAACAGAATTGAAGAATAAAAATTGTAAAGAAGTCATTTTAGGTGTTGACGAAGAAAATATTCCAGCTGTTGCTCTCTATGCAAAACTTGGTTTCCAGCAAACTTGGTTTGGTTCAATGTTCTTATTACACGACTATGAAAAATTAGGATTGAAAAAATAAAATAGGTGAAGCTTATATGCAAGCTATAGATACACATTGTCATATTTCCCATACATTGAAACGTGGTCTAAAATTAAATGTTCTATTACAACATGCTAAAACAAATAATGTAATTGCGATGATTGACTCACCTGTTTCTATTACAGATTATTTGCAATCAATACGGTATCATCGAAGTAATCCTAAAAATATCTTTGTGACTTTAGGAGCTTCACCTGCTGGTTATCATGAAATGAATATCAAGGAGATAATAGGCAGTATACGTTCTTATGCAGAGAAAAAAGAGATTGTTGGCATAGGTGAAGTAGGACTAGATTATTATTGGGTAAAAGATTATACAATAAGGAAAAAACAACACGAAACATTTAAACAATTTATTGAACTTGCAAATGAACTAAAATTACCATTAACGATACATAGTCGAGATGCGGAGGAAGAAGCAGTTAAAGAACTCATTATTGCTGAAACACCAGTGATAATGCATAGCTTTGCAGGAGATGTAGATACAGCATTAGAATGCGTAGATCGTGGGTATTATATTTCTATACCAACTTGTGTTGCGGATAGAAGAAAACATAAACGATTAGCAAAAAATATTCCTTTGGAATTTTTAATTACAGAGACAGATTCACCATACCTTTCACCTTTTCCTGATAAAAAGAGAAATGAACCCGCCAATGTAATTTATGCTGTGAAAGAAATCGCTAAACTAAAAGAAATATCTGAAAATGAAGTTGCCAAAATAACAGTTGAAAATGCTAGAAAAATTTTCAATCTAAAATTATAGAAAAATTGTTTTTGCGTTTACATAATAAGCAATATTTAAAGACCTTATACAACTAATACTTTAGTACAGAAATGAAATGTTTGTGATTGTATGAATTCTGCACCAGGTAAATCTTTATGGGAATCAATTCCAAATTACCAAAGAAGGAATCCTGATAGTATAAATCCACCATCAGAAAGAATAGACCCTGAAATTGAAGGATCACATTTTTGGGTAATCATTGTTACTAATTGGCACTATATGCATCCGCTAATTCAAGATATATTGTATGTTTGGTATAATGAATTGGCTAAAAATAAGGGAGGAAAAGATGAAGAGCTCGATCCAAAATCAACCGAGGCTTTGCTCCATAGGTTCAATGAATTAGATGGTAAAATAAAAGCATTTGATTTAGAACGATCAAATTTAGAACAAGAACTAATGATAAGAGATCGTGATTTCCAAAGATTAAGATCCATAACTGGTAAAAGAGAAAAGGAAAATATTGAAGTTCAACAAATGCTAGGGAAAAGTTTTCAAGATAAGATTATGGAGAAGCAAGATGAATTAGATCAAAAAGAAGAATCTATTAGAGAATTAAAACAAAAAATAAGACTTCTAGAAGATCAAATACAAGCAAAAAATGACCCTCCTCAACGTGATTTAGTTGCAAGTAACATTATCATACCAGAATCTTGTAATGAATCGGAGGTTGTTCAAGAATTGAAACATCATCTTGATGAACGGACAAAGCTTCTAAGACAAGTGGGAGAAAAATTGAAAGAAGTTAATGATAAATTCACACAACAAAAACATACCATTGCTGATCTAGAAGATCAGATAAAAGCAAAAGATGAAAAAATCAAGGAAATTAAAAGTTTATTGCAATTATAAAGTGCAGTTAAAAAGGTTTGATTAAAGTGGCTAGACTCATATGGAAAGTAGTAATTATTGGTGATCCTGCTGTAGGAAAGACTAGTATTAGAAGGAAATATCTTGGAGAAACAACCCTAAAGGAATATATCTATACTATTGGAGCAGATTTTGCTACAAAGAAAATCAATTTGAGTGATAACCTATCGATACAATATCAGATTTTTGATTTGGCAGGTCAAACAAAATTTGACAAAGTCAGATCTTCATTCTATTCAGGTGTTCAAGCAGCAATTCTAGTTTACGATATTACCAATAG
>JAEORJ010000161.1 GCA_016840945.1 Candidatus Gerdarchaeota archaeon | reverse complement strand
ATGTTACTCGTTTTGAATGATCTGGTATTAATTGTTTATATTTTATAACATGTGCTGTTCCTATTGTTGGATGACCTGCAAAATCTAATTCTCTCCCAGGAGTGAAAATTCTGACACGACTTTGACATTCCTTCAAATTACTATCAAATAGAAATGTTGATTCGGAAAAATTCATTTCCAAAGCCATCCCTTGCATTTCTTCTGTAGTGAGATTGCTAATTGATTCCTTATTCCAATAGGTAGCTAATTGATTTCCAGTAAAGGAATATCTTTCATCAACAAAAACACTTGTTTGAACATATGGGATTTTTTTCATTTTAACCACATCTCAAATTACTATATTAGGAATTTCTTTGTGCTAAAAAATATTAGCTAATTTTGAAAAAAATTGATATAAAATAAAAATAAAGTATAAGACAACCAGGTGATTTCTTGTTTAAACAAACCCATGAAGGTATTCAAAGTATTGTTATTGCTTTTTCTAACTCAATAGAAAAAATGGATATTACCGAGTTATTAACTTTTTTTGCTGATGAATGCGAAATAGACATCTTAAATGTAATTTTGAAGGGTAAAGAAGGAGCAGAAAAATGGTTAAAATGGATGTTTAATCATATCACAAAAATAAAATTCGAGCCTATTACCACCATACTTGAAGGAAATACCCATTTTGAGGAGTTTATGGTAAAAGCTAAAACAAAAGAAGGAACTACTCTCAACTCGAAACAAGTTAAGATTATCACCTTGGAGAATTTTAAAATTAAGAGTTTGCGTTTATATTTTGATAGATTGGATTTTGTTAATGCTGCAGCTGGTGATTTCTTCAGTAAAAAAATCATTGAAAGAGTTAGTAAGAAATCTTTGGAAGGTCTTGAATAAGAAATAGAAAAGCAAGAATACTTATTTAGCTTCTTGCTTGAGTTGTTTTTCCGAATCAAACGCTTCAGACATTATCTCATAATTATCAATTATACTTTCATCATGTTTTTCTAATTCACTATCCAAGTTTGATATTTTATCTTCTATATCCTCTTTTTCCTTAAGTTTTGCTTCTTTTGCTTCTCTTTCTTTACCAACTAAAGGCATCATGATAATTAATGGAATCATACCTGTAATATAAACGAAAGTAGTAATTATGAAACAAAGATTGAAATTATTAGCTTCACCTACTATAAAACCACCAATTAGTGCTGAGGCATTCCAAAATAGCCCCCAAGCAATGGATTGAATAGAATTCCACATACCTCTCCTTCTTTTAGGTATGATATCCATTAAGATTGATTGACTTAATGGTTGTGTTGCATTCATGAATGAACCTCTCATTATAAATACAGGAATTAATATTCCAAGTGGTGGATAAATTGTGATAATAGCTAAACAAGCTGTAGCAATATATTGTACTAGAAAGATTGTTTGTACTCTACCCAGTTTTAGTGAAATTTTCTGACTAAAGAGAGCTAAAATTCCGGTAGCTAAGGAAGTTATACCCATAATAATCTGCATCAGGATAGGTTTCATAGTATATTGTAAAGAGAAAAATATTGGAAAGTACTTTATTGTCATACCCGCACCAATTCCGATAATAAGATTAGCTGAAATTAATAACATAGGAATTAATTTTTGAGCTTTTGTTGAATCTATCTTTAATGCTAATCTACTCTTATTTTCTTCCTCAGTAGTTGATTGAGCTATTTCATCTGGAATAGATTCACTTTCTTTTCCTAAAGATCTTTTATCTTTGAAAAAGTAAAGTAAGAGAATTGCTAAAATTGATATGGCAAACCCAACAAACATGACTTTCTTTAGAATACCAAGTTCCCATTCATCGCCAAAAATAACAAAAAGTATAGCACTAAGAAAGGGTCCAATAGCATTTGAACCTTGATTAACTAAATGCACCCAAGAATAAATCCGCGAGCGATATCCTGAAGTAACAGAATCAGCGAATATTGCTTGGATTGAGGGATTTGTAAAAGCATTAAATATTCCAAAAAGAAATAATGACACAAAAATATAAACAAAACTATTACCAAATGCTAAAAATGCAAGTGAAGTAAGACCGAAAACGCCTGCAATTTTTAATATAGTATCTCTTCTAAATCTATCAGCTAAAAAACCTGCTGGAAAAACAAAAAGAGTCATTGTTATTCCTGAAGCAGCTGAGGTAAGACCTAGTACAACTGTATCTGGTAATCCCCAAAGTCCACCCTCAATTTCTCCAGCCATGATATAAATATACATACTTAGAGCGACATACATCCATACACCTTGTCCAAGTGAAGTTAAAGCAGAATAACCGAAAATCAACTTGACATTATAATTCATTGATCTAAATATTTCTCGAGAGGAGGTTTTAGGTGTTTGTTCTAAATCCATGTGAGATCCCAGTATTGCATTTCATAATTATTAAATAATCAATAATCATTTACCTTTAAAAATTGTTTTAATGTTTTCAATATTTGCTCGAAAAAGATTTTCCATCAATTTTTTTACAATTAATTAAATAGTCATTTTATAGGATAACATGGTAGTATAATTAGTAATTTAAAGGATTTTATAATCATGTTAGGAAAATTAGAACAAACAATCGTTGATGTAGTAGAAAATATTCTTCCTAGTGTAGTTAGTGTTTCAACAACAGTTCTTGCTCGTGTCGATTTATTTAATATTGCACCAATACAAGGTCAAGGTTCTGGAATAATTATTGATGAAGAAGGGCTAATTCTTACAAATGCTCATGTTGTTAAAAAAGCAGAGAAGGTAGAAGTGCAATTACATAGCGGAAAGAAATTAGAAGCTGAAGTTTTGGGAAGTTTGCGTGAACAAGATATTGCCATAATAAAGGTACCTAAAGATAAAGACTTGAAAGCAATAAAATTGGGCGAATCACGATTATTAAAAGTTGGTCAATTTGCTATTGCTGTTGGAAATGCTTTGGGATTGGGAGTAAGTGTTACCTTTGGATTAGTTAGTGCTTTAAACCGAACCATTAGTACTCAAGAAATACAATTGGAAGGTTTAATACAAACAACAGCTGATATAAATCCTGGTAATTCTGGTGGAGCACTTATAAACACAAGTGGAGAGCTTATAGGAATCCCTACTGCAGTTATCCAATATTCACAAGGTATGGGATTTGCCATTGCTGTTGATTCTATAAAAGGAATATTGGATGAATTTCGACGAACAGGAAAAATCAGTACACCATGGTTAGGTATCATTGGTTATACTATTGATAGCAAATTAGCTAATTATTATAAGCTTACTGTAGATAAAGGAGTACTAGTTCTTGATGTACCCAAAGGACCTGCAAGAACTGGTGGTATTAGACAGGGAGATATCATCATAGAATTCAATGATGAAGAAATAGAATCAATACAAATTCTTACACAGAAAATCAGTAAACTTAGAATTGGTGATGAAATAACTCTTAAAGTATTACGTGATGAGTCAATCATAAATTTCAAAATAAATTTGGATAGAAATCCATCTTGATCTATCTATTTTTTTGTACCAACGAGCTATTAATTAACGACATTAAGCTTAAAAATAAGGAAAAGAATAGACTAACAAGCTGGTGAATTCTATAATTGAAACCTAAATTCATAAGTTTAGCTTACATAGGTCCAAAAGGTTTAGAAAAAATCAGAAGCTACCCTGAAGTAATTAAAAGAAGAATTGAAAATAAAATACTCCTTGCTAGTTTTCCGTCAGATCCCACTCAAAATAATTTTAACACAACAATGATAGAAAATCATTTTGTTGCTAGTTATCTTTTTTCTATAACTGATGAAGAAAAAACAAATTATTTTCTTTTTGTTACAGCTTATGATAAAATTGTTGAAGATACTGATTCACTAAGGGAATTCTTTGTGAATATAATTGATGAATATAAAAAGAAAAAAATATTCTCAATTGAGCAATTAATTAATCATTTACCTGATTTTTATAATCGTCTAGGAGATTCCTATATTAGAACTAAAGTCGATAGTCGAGTAACAGTTGAGATAAGTGCTACTGATCGAAACAAGAAGAAAAAAGATAAGTTTAATCTTGATGAAGATTTATGGGGAAAAAATGAATAATATTATTGCAATTGTTGTTTTAAAATAATTAATAACTAATCATTATAATTTATTTGGATGATAGAAATGGATGTTTTAGAATTACTAAAATCAAGAAGAAGCATTAGAAAATATACATCACAACCAGTTGAAGAAGAAAAATTACTTAAATGTCTAGAAGCTGCTCGTTGGGCACCTTCTGCGTCAAATAAGCAACCTTGGGAATTTCTTGTTATAAAAAACGAAACTACTCGAAAGAAATTAGCTGAGATACATCCCTATGCGAAATTTGTTGCTGAAAGTCCAGTTGTTTTTATTCCCTTAACAAATCCTGAAATCCATTCCAAATACCATATGTCAGATACAGGATTGGCTATAATGCATTTTATGATCGAAGCTTCCTCATTAGGTCTAGGAACATGTTGGGCTGGGGTAATCGGCAATTCTTTTGAATCTGAAATGAAAAAGCTTTTGAATATCCCTAATCATTTAAACATTTTAGCTTTAGTTGCACTTGGATATCCTGATCAAGAGCGTGAATCTTCAAGAAAACCCTTGGAAGAACTAGTTCATTTTGAAAAATATTAAAATAAATTTAAAGCT
>JAEORJ010000160.1 GCA_016840945.1 Candidatus Gerdarchaeota archaeon | reverse complement strand
GCTCAACTCGCAAAGCTTAGAAATGAGAAAATTGGTTTTGTATTTCAATCTTTTAACTTAATTTCTCGTATGACAGTTTTAAAAAATGTAGAATTACCTTTACTAATAAAGAAGATTCCAAATAAGGAGCGAGTTGGGATGTGTAAAAAATGGATTAAGGAAGTAGGTCTTGATGATAAAATTAAACGGAAGCCATCAGAATTAAGTGGTGGCGAACAGCAAAGAGTTGCTTTGGCAAGAGCACTAGTAACAGAGCCTTCAATTCTATTAGGTGATGAACCTACTGGAAATTTAGATACCAAAAATACAGAATTAATTGTTGATATTCTTATAAAATTGAATAAAACTACGGGTAAAACTTTCATCATAATTACACATAACTTGGATGTAGCAAGAAGAACTAATAGAATAATATATATAAGAGATGGATTAGTTGAGAAAGAAGAATGATTACAAAATGAAATATAAAATTTTTCCCATATTTATATTGTTATTATTGACAATCTTTTTTCAAAATGTTAATGCTAAGGAAATTTTAACAATTGATGATAATAATTTTGAGGTAGTGCAAACCTATTGGGGTACACCGACTAATACTCAAGATGTAGGTCCAGCAGACCAAAAAGTGACTTTAAATATTGTTATTCAAAATTTGGGATCTAAATCTTATCTTGGAATACAAGGAACATTAGAATTAGATCAGTCATTCTCAAACTCCACGGGAGGAGATAGTGCTACTGCATTCTTCAATGGACAATTAGCAGTTGGTCAAACTACTACATTACAATTTATATTAAACATAGCTAAAGATGCAAATCTCGGTAAACATCAAATAACAATGATTCTAAGTTATATAATACCTGAAGTACCCAATTATAAATATGCAGAAGAAGAAATTTTAGTTCCAATTTATATTCTTGGAAAGGTTGAGTTTGAAGTATCCATTAATCCAGAGATTTTCTATCCAGGCGTTAATAATTTTTCAGCTATAATATCAAATAAAGGAAGTGGGACAGCTTTTTCTGTGAATATTGAATTAAATTTACCCACTAACCTTCCTTTATTAGGAAATGATAACAATTGGTTCTTCAATTCAATCGCATCTGGTAAAAATCAAAACATTAGCTCTATGCTCTTTATCGATTCAAGTTATAAAGGCTCTTTAATTGGTATAGGTGTCTTAATAAATTATATTGATTCATATGGTTCAAGTAAAACAATTAGTAGAAATTTGGGTATAAGAGTTGCATCACCAATCCAAGACTTTTTAACAGTTTTTGTAGACCAAAACATACTAAATGTTGGAGTTATAAATGAACCTTTGATTAAAATCATAAACACTGGAAAGGATACAATAAGCTCTGTAATAATCTCTTTATCCATTCCATCATCAGCAACAGGGTCTTCCCCTCTAGTGTTTTTATCAAACAATGAGTGGCATTTTACTTCTCTAGGAGCAGAAGAAATGCTGAGTTTTTCACCAAAAATACTTCCAGTATTAGGATCAATTGATAATTCATACCAAGTTCAAATTTCAATCAGTTATATCGATAAGAATGGGGTATTGGATACTGAATCCAAATTTATTGGATTTAATTTACAAGGAAAGATAGTTTTTATTTTTCTGAATGAACAAGTAAATCCTTCTTCAATTTCACCTGATGAGATGTTTTCAATATCTGGAGATATGATTAATATTGGAACCACTAGAGCTTTGTATGCTTCACTAGAAATAGAGAATTCGACAATATTCTCATCTCTATCCGATAGTACATATATAGGAGAAATAGATGTAAATGTTCCAACACCTTATAGTATAAGCCTTAAGGTAAACGAGCATACACAAAACGGTACTTTTTATTTAAATTTATTTTTTACATATTTTGATGATTATGGAGAAAAATTTTCATTTAAAAGACCAATAACAATTATTGTAGGAGGATCGGAAGACGAACCTCCAATTCCCTCCAATTCTGAATCAAATAATAGTTCTTTTTTTGAATTAATACAACCATTTATTTTACCAGTAGCAGTAGTAGCAATTGCTTTTGTATTATTATTTTATTTAATAAGACGAAGATCTAAAAGTCAACCAAAATAAGATTTATTAAAATAAGGGATTTATTTGAACTTAACACAAATTATTTCATTAGCTTTTGGAGCTTTAAAAGATAGAAAGCTCCGATCATCTCTTACCATAATAGGCATAGTAATAGGACCTGCAACAATTGTAGCTCT
>JAEORJ010000159.1 GCA_016840945.1 Candidatus Gerdarchaeota archaeon | reverse complement strand
TTTATTGGTTTTAGGATTCCAATGATCTAAATTAGGTGTAGTAAAAATAGGTTCAGCATTTTTAAAAGGCAAAACAATAAAATTATCGATGAATTTCTTTTCTTTTAAAATTTCAAATAGCTCAATAATTAATTTTTGACTATTCATAGGAATGTTGAATTGAATTAATATTCCATTACTATCGCCAAAACATCGCGCACGATAAAAAGTATAGGGGTGGGTAAAACTTAGTTTTTCAATCAATTGAGTTTTTTCTTCATTATCTACTTCAACAATGATATCAAGACTTTCAAGACCTAAATTCCATAGATTAGTTGTAGCTACTACATTAAAACATTTCAAAGGACCGGCACTTAAATCTTGGACAAGTCCAAAAACAACTGATTTTGATATATTTACACGACTCGCAATCCAATCATAGGTTCCAAGCGGGTTCTCCTGTAAAGCAATGAGAACACTAAGGTGTTTATCTGTTAACTCTGATATCGTTTCTATACCCCAATTTTTTTAGCTTTTTTTTAACCGAATGTGTAAGTAGCTGTTGGCATAGCTCCTTCAGGGGCAGGTGTAGGTGGATCAAACATTACTGTTGCAGAAGCATAGGTATAATAGTAGGTACTATAATTCTCTATAGTAGCTTTAAAGATATACCAGCCACTTTCAGTTGCTACATTAAACCATTTGGTATAGATTTTAAAGTAGTCTATATACCCTTGTGCATAAAATCGTATGTAGTATGTTAATCCTGAAGGTAAAGTCAAATATTGATAGATATAAGCATTAAGATTTTCTGGATAACCACTAAGGGATGAAATGGAAATAACTGTATAGACATCATCATAAAACTTATCATTATCCAGATCACAATAATAGGCTTGTAGTATTTTTATTTTAAAACCAGTAATGACTTGAGTTTCAAAATAATTATCGCTACCATCTATCGCTTGACTCTCGGAATTAAATGACTCATTAGAAATCACACTTTTTATCGTGAGTGAATCTAGTAAAATTACTGATAATGTAAGAACTATTAATCCCATTAAACAAGCCATTTTTTTGTATTTCATATTATTATCCCCAAATAAAAGGATTGAAAGTATCCTTTGTTGGTAGAATATTTTTGAAATTTATAAAATTTATGTAAATTATCTCACTTAAAAAACTACTTTTTACATTGGTTTTTTGGTCAAAATTAAATTGGTATTTTGTTCGAAAGACTTATATACATTTCAGAATATTGTACCACTCTTATTAGCTGGTTTTAGTCACCATCTATAGGAAAATAGTTAGCATTGTTGGAGAGCAAAACAATGAAATCAAAAAGAAATCTATTGTCAATATTCATATTGGCGACGATGATTGTTGTTAGTATTTCATCCGTTTCTATGATTGTAAGTGGTGAAAAGAGTAGTGGGTCCAAATCATATGTGTATGAAAGAACTGCTGAAAACACATTTGCGACTTATTATTATCAATTCATTAATCCATTACCAGGAGATACTGTTTCTGGATATGAAACAATTAGTCTATCAGCAACTTATGATGGTTATACTTTATATCGAATTCGTGTAAGATTATATCGAAATGGTGTAGCCATAACTAATTATTATGATATGACTCTTCAAGGAAGTAATATTTGGAATATTGGTTGGAACACTGAAAGTTATTCAGATGGTTCAGGTTATAGTATTCGATTTTTACTATACCGTAATTCTTATTCCTACGCTAGCCTCTATTGTGATTCAATCACAGTAAATAACGCTGGTACACCTGATCCTGATCCAGACCCTGATCCGGATCCAGATCCAGGAACTGGTGAGAAAATAGCTGTTTTCTTCTGGGCTACTGATGCAGGTACTTCTACTGTAATCAACAAATATATTACTTATCTTCAGAGAGAAGGATATACTAAATTCTTCAATTTCATGGATAGTACTAATGTTCAAAGTGCTTGTCAATCAGTGGATGATTATGAAGGTGCAGAAGATACTATCTTTGTTTACATTATCGGTCATGGTAATAATGATGGTTCTCATTCCTATACTACTTTCAGACCAAGTGGTTCGATTGTTTATTCAAACACTTTCAGAACATACATGAATGCTTGGGAAGCTGAAAGAAAATGTCTCTTTGTAGAATCATGCCACTCGGGTGATTGGGCAGACGATTTTGCTGCAAGTCCCTATCTAGCAATGTCCACTTCTGACGAAACACACCTCTCATATGCATTAAGTACACTACCTGGTGAAGGTAAAATGTCTTATTACTTCTTCAGACATATCTACGATGGTTATAATGCTGTAGATTCATTCAATTATGCAAAAGCTTATGTCACAAATCAATATCCAAAAATCAAAGATTACTCAACATATGTTTGGTTTATCAATTAGAAAACTAACGACATACTAAAAGCTCTTATTCTAGAAATCCTAGAATAAGAACTCTTTTTTTTAATGCTATACTTATTGTAAATCCATAATTTAATAGAAAAATAATTAATATATAATACTCAGTATTTTTTTGGACTAATTAAATTAAATAGAATTTTATTACTGGAGTTATAATGATTTGAGTGAGCAATCTAAAATAAATCAACTGCCTTTAGCTACATTTAACGAGCGGTTAATGCCTGCTTTTATGGATAATATTGGTCCTTTTATGCTATTCTTTGTTGGATCGTTTATTTCCACAAATATATTTGGTTTAGGTATAGCAAGTGTCATTTTGGGTAATATTGTCAACTTCCTGGGATTATGTGCCTTGTTATTTATTAGTGGATATGCCCCAGCTATTAATTTCGGTGTAACACCAAACAAATTAAAACATGGTGTAAAGGTGATGAAGCTTGTAAATAAAGAAACAATGGAAGTTCGTATTATTACAAAGAGTGATATGGCATTAATGATGGGTCGAGCTTTTATTGGTTGGCTTGAAGCATTTTTCATAATACCAATATTGATTCCTTATTTGATGATTTCAAATTCTAAAAATAGACAAACAATAACTGATATGATTTTTGGAACAATAGTCATTAAAACAAATCCTGTTGAAAAGTTTACAATGAAAGACTTTAATTTTAAACCATCTGATGGGAAAGATCCAACTCAACTCTCACAAGGTGGAATATCTGGAGAACCTTCTGTTAAAGCTACTAGTGAATCTCCTATACCTACAACACGGGTAGAAAAATCTGAATTGAAACAAAAAGAAATTGGTTTTGTTAATCAAGGATTATTTAATATAGGTAAACTAATTTTAATTATCTCATCGATAATTTTAGTTGTTAGAGTTTTTATAGCTACGATTTTAGAAATTCTTTATACTGTAGATCAAAGCTTATTTTTCTTCAGTTTATCAGGAATAAATATAGGTTTCATTTATACCCTCAATACAGTTTTCATGTACATAGGTATAATTGCCTTAGTTGGTGTTTGTGCAGGTTTATTCTTGATAACTTTCTCACTTAAAGATGAAGATAGAAAGAATTTCTTAATTACCTCGATTATTTTTGGAATTTATTTTCTACTAAGAATTATTAGAACGTTTGTTCCTGCCGGATCAGGAATATTAATTGGCTCTTTTACTTTTGCTGTTTCTTATGGTTTTTATTACCGTACTACAAAATTAGTTTTACATTTCATACTAGTGCTTCTTCTGATAGCTATGATAATTTTCCTAAATTTAGGAATCAAAAATCTTAAAGAAAAATATAACATGCAAATTAAACCATTTACAGTTCATATTGCTCTAATTGTTTTTCTTATATTTCAAATTGTTTTAGCTATTCTTAGTGTGGCAGAAGCGACTGATATATTTGCAGTAGTATTGTTTTATATAGTAGAAGTAGTAGAAATTTGCTTCCTCTTAACTTTCCTAACAGTATATGCAAGATTAATGAAGCTTCGAAAAATCGAGTTTAGTTAAAACTCTTTTTCCTTTTTCTTTTTTTCATTTTTTTATTGAATAGATTAGTAAATAACGTTATCACATAAAAAAAGGCTCAA
>JAEORJ010000158.1 GCA_016840945.1 Candidatus Gerdarchaeota archaeon | reverse complement strand
TTTGTGTCATTAGATAAAAGTGTAAAAAAAGTAATAAAACTGTACTATTTTCTTAATCTTCTAGCAATATCATTAATTTTGATTGGTTCAGCAATTGAAGCAACTAAATCATTTTGGCCTGGATTAAGTTCTATTTTTTTATCTTTCCCAGGATTAGCTGTTCTTATAGGTTCTAGTGCAACATTAATTTACTTTTATAATGATAGCAAATCTATAATTGATGAATCAAATATAGTAGATAAAGTGAAATATAAACGACTCTTGAAATCTGCTCTAATTATCCAAAACATTAGTTTTTTTGCTAATTTAATTGGTGGAATAACAGAATTTGTTTTTTTAGAGGATTCTAATATACAGATGATTATATTTTTAGCAGTAATTATTCCAGCAGTAGTCTTATTACTAATAACCTCATTATTGATCTTTATTTTTGATATTAGTACTATCTAAAAACTGAACCAAAATTAAAAGCATTCAATAATCAAAAAAACTATTTTTTTCTATAATAGCGTTTAGCTAATATATTAGCTTCTTTTATAGTTAGTAGAAGATAAAATATATAGAAAATTCCTAATGATGATTTCAATGCAATGGAAAATAAAACGTATATTCAATTTTGGTAATGATAACTATTGGCAAGATGGTTATACCCAATTTGGTTTTCATGATTTTAAGGGTAACAACTATGTTTTACAAAATGAAAAACATTGGTTAGGACAGTTGACCAAACAAAATGAATTTCTTTGGACTGCTGGTTCGTTTGATCCAAAATTAAGTTTAAAACATTTACATTTTGATTTGAAAAATCCTGTTTATGTTTCTTTATCTCCTATTGATGATTCATTAATTGTTTCCAGTTCAGGAAATAAATCAATTTATAAAATACTCATTGATGAAGAAAAGGTTGAGTTGTTGATCGATGCGAATAAATTTGGATTGACTGATATTGGTAATTGTGTTTGTGACAAGGAGGGAAATATTTGGATAAATGAAATCACGGGTTGTCGTTTATGGCAATTTGATATGAATGGCAAAATGAAAATAGTTCTTGGTGATGGAAAGCCAGGATTTCAAAGGAATAGTGTATCTTTTGCGACTGCAAAATTCAATTGGATATTTGATATACGATTAGGACTAGATGATAATCTATATGTTCTCGATAGTCGTAATTATGTTGTTCGAGTGTTAGATTTTAATGAAAATACAGTTGATACCATAGTAGGGACTGGTCAATCTGGTTATTCTGGCGATGGTGGACCAGCAGTAGAAGCAACATTAGGTTCAAATGCAAATGAAAAATTTGATGGTCCATGGTCTTTGAGCTTAGATGAGGAAGGAAACATCTTTATTGGTGATACTCAAAATCATGTTGTTCGTATGGTGGACGGAAAGAGTGGTAATATTTCTACAATTGCAGGTAATCTTAATTCCATACCATCTAAAAGAAATTCACCAAAAGAAACTAATGTACTGAAACTCAATTTCCCAAAAATTTGTAGTTTAGATTATTACAAAGGTGAATTATTTATCCCTGAATGGGATGGTGATTTAGTTATCCTTGAAAAAATCAATTTTTGAAATATTTTTTATATGTAATGAATGTTAATTATATAATAAAAAAATGGGGATAAAAAATGAAAGAGAGTTTAAAGAAAGATCCATATCGTTATTTACTTTTATTATTTTTATTAATACTGATAGCAAATGCTCCTTATATACAATTTAGTAGTTTAGCACAGCATAATAGCATTTCTTATATTAACGCAAGTGATTCTGAATCAGAATACAATCCTAATTTAAATATTAATGATTGTTCACTTAATGATGCAAAATATTCTCCTATTACTGAATACCAAGGTCGTGCTAGTGATGTTCATACTGATGTCTTTTTTGTAAATAATCTCGCTTTTGTTGCCTATAATGATCTTTTCATCTTTGACGTTTCAAATCAATCATCACCAATTCTTCTAACAAAATATTGTAGTGAATGGGGAGCAATAATTAATCTTAAGGTTGAAAACAATATTGCATACTTAATCTGTGATTTATTAGGAATAGTTATCCTAAATGTTACAGATATCTATTCAATAACTGAATTAGGGAAATGTGGTTATTTTGATTTAGAAAACCATCAACCAAGATACTATTGTGAATATGTGCAAGCTGGGTGTTTTTCAGGGAATATTGCCTATCTTGTCACCCATGGATCACGTATTGGTAGTTTTGGTTGGACTTCATCATCTACAGTATATTTAATTGATTTGACTGATCCACTGTATCCTAAACCTATAAATTATATTGATTATCTCTCACCTTCTTATGTTTATGTTTTTGAAAATCGTTGTTATATTCAATATACCGATTTAACTAGTGAATATGGTGAAGAGGCAATTGCCATTTTAGATGTAAGTAATGTAAATAAGATAAAAGAAATTAAAACTTACAAAAATATGGAAATTGTAACCCACTTTGAAAATAAAATTATTGTTGAACAAAGTCACAATCCCTATTTGATTGATTTTACAGATCCTGAAAATCCCGTTTATTCACCAAAATTAAACCTTACCATTGGAATAAAAATCCTACAAAATGATTTAATTTACTTTATAGATAGTTATACAAGTAATTTATTAATTATTGATATAACTGATTGTGTTAATCCTATTACTTATTCTCAATTTGCTCTTAATTCTAAAATCAATTCAATCCATTTTTTCAATAACAATCTTTTTCTCATAGGTCAACAAATACAGATTATTGATATTACAAATTACTATGCGCCATTTATTTTAAGTGAAACTCCCTGTAGTAATGAACCAATGAATTATAATGGTGTGTTTATTGAAAATAATCGACTTTATTTGTTTGATTCAACTTCAGGTATATTTATAAAAAATCTCTCTTCATTTTATAATCCCCAAACGATTGGACATTATTTTTTTGACTTTAATTGGGAAATATCTTTTCATCCTAATTTGATTCAATCATTTTCATTCTATGTAAAAAATGATTTTTGTTATATACTGAGAAATAATTTCTTTGAAATAATAAATTGTAGTATAGCTTCTTCACCATATAGCATTTATAATGAATCATTCAATAATTTCGATTATTATAGTACTGAAATTATAGTTAATGAGGATCTCTTTTACTTGACGCTTGGAAACACATTAAATATTTATAATATATCTGATTTATTAAACCCAATTAATTGCTCTAAAGTGAAAATTTCTGAATCTTTTATCTCATGTGGTTTTAAAGATAATTTTCTCTATCTAAGCATTACTGATGGACTTGTAATCGTGAATGTAACTTCAGCGAATACTCCTATTATTACAAAAACAATAACCATTGATGGCTCTTTATCTAATATTTTCATACAAAACACTACTTTGTTTGGAATATCAGATGGTATTCATATTTATAATATAGAAAATCCTCTAAATCCTGTTTTATTAACAACAATTACAGAAGACTTAGAAAATGCTATACAAATATATGCTACCAATGATTTCCTATATGTTAATACATTTGATAAAATATTCATTTATAATATTGAAAATTTAATAGGGATAGAGCTAATAGATATTTATGAATATGAATTATATGATAACAATTATTTTGAATTGCATTATTATTACACTAGTAATTATTTTAACTCTCTTTTCGTGATTAATTATACCATCTTTCTAATGAATGCTTATTTAGGTTTAGAAATAATAGGTATAGATAGTGATCAAGATAATCTAGCTGATTATTTAGAAAATACAATTTACCATACAAATTCGACACTTATTGATACAGATTTTGATGGTTCATTTGATTGCTATGAGGTATTTTTTGGATTAGATCCACTTAACAATTTTGATGCAAATATT
>JAEORJ010000157.1 GCA_016840945.1 Candidatus Gerdarchaeota archaeon | reverse complement strand
TTGGAGATGAATTGATTCTTAAAAAAGCGATTACTGATCAACGTGCTGAACGCCTTGCACGTGAATTAGCTGTTTTATCAGGTGGTTCCGTTGGTGTCGCTCGCTGCCCAGCTCGTTGGTCCGATTATCGTAGGGCTGTTATCCCCAATACAATGTCTTTAGCTCAAAACCTTGGTGCAGCTATTCGTCATTCTCGGGAGAAAAACCAAAATCCAATAGAAACTATTCTTGAGGTTTTAGATGGCAAATTACTCTTTTCTGGTCGAGTAATTGATTGTACTATCACCGATCATGGTGGTTTTGTTCTAGGTGAACTTTATTTAAAGGACATTGATGATAATCAGCTCAAAATTTGGTTTAAAAACGAATATCTTATTTCTTGGTTTAATGGCAAACCGTTCATTACTGCCCCTGATCTTCTCTGTGTTGTTGATTCAGAAACTGGCGAGGGATTATCTCCTTGGGCTGACAATTTTTCTCATCTTCGAGCTGTTAGTGTTATTGGCAAGAAAAACCACCCACATTGGTATACCCCTAAAGGATTAGCTCTCTTTGGTCCCCGACATTTTGGTTTTGATTTCGACTACAATGATTTTTTAATAGCTAAATAAAGGTTAGTAATTAAATAAAAATCAGCTTCTTATAACATTAATTATAATATTCCAGAGCTATGATAGGTCTTAAGATTAATCGCTAATAGTTTCAGATTGTGTTATTATGAAAGTTATTAACAACACTGGAAGTTATTTTGAGATTGGCTTCAATAATGGAAAATATCTTATTGAAGTAATACCGGAAGGTTTCCCGCCTAAATTTTCTCAAGAAAAATTAGAGAAAGCCAAAGAATATGGCAAAGTTGTTGGTGATTATTTTCCTGAGTTACTTGATGAACTAAGAGGTATGTCTGAAAGCTCGGGAGTTGACTATGATAAAATAGTCGCCTTTGAACTTTCACCATATAGAAATGAACCAAATTGTCTTGTCTATGCTATTTCTAGTCAGCACACCGCTTATGGTTTACCTACTCTTGTTAGGAATCACGAATGGATTGAAGAAGATGCCGAGAGTCTCAGAATTTTTAATACTCACCCTACAGGTAAGCTTGCTAGTATTGGATTTACTTTTAGCTGGTCATTAGCCACTAGATATGGTGGGATGAATGAAGCAGGATTAGCTATTTCTGGAGCATCAGCTAATTTCACTAATTCGGGACCCGGTGTTATCCTTAATGCTGCCTTTAGATACATCCTTGACAATTGTAAAACTATTGACCAAGCTGTTGATTTTCTTAAAACTATGCCCAAGGTGTGGGCCGAATCATATCTTATAATTGATAAAAATGACAATATTGTACGAGTTGAATGCCACAAAGAAAAAACAAATGTTATTTACTCAACTTCAGGATTCGATATGATCTCACTAACTTTTGGCTCTCCTGAAATGCACCCCTTTAACAGCAAAGATAGAATCAAAGGAACTAATATTTACAAGACCTTTGAAGCTAGAAAAGAGTTTTTAGACAAATGGCTCAGTGAAAAGAAAGGTAAAATTGATCGAGAAGCCATTATTAGCACTTTGAATGATTGTGATAATAAACTCCACTATCATTACAAAACTGATTACGGAACTGAAGGAACTTGTTGGAATTGGATAGCAGCAATAGGATCTAAGACTATTGATGTTTGCCCTGGTCCTGCATGTAAGAACGAATTCGAACCAATTGAAATTAATTTTATGAAGTAGAAATTATCTACTTCATTTGTTTCTTTTTTTGCATTTGATTGTAATTTTTTTTCTCTAAATTATAACTGCAGGTAGAATAATCGCCTTGATAACAATTGATAGTGCTGTTATAATTTTTGATTTTCCAAATTCATTTGTAGTAGTAATCTCAATTATCTCAAAATAAGTCATTGAATCATCAGTTGAAATTTCAATTACTAGATCTTGTCCTTTTATGATATTACAATTCTTTGTTGAAAAATAGGGTAATTAGTCTATTGGGCAGCTATTGGCTGCTGCCTTTGTAAGACTAATTCAATAACATCCTTATCGTGAAGCTCATGTGTTAAACCTACTTGTTGTCCTTCAAACTCACAAGATGTTCCCCAAACTTTAGCATAGCGGAATCTTTGAAGAAAACTTGAATGTATCTTTTCAGCGACATCTGCTACAGTAGCCCCATTTGCAATGACAAAAGGCTCTTTAAAGTTGGGTTTTTCACCTGGTGGTTTAGTATAAATCCTAATGAGCTCTAAATGATAGAATAGTTGTTCTTTAAGCTTCTCGAGAGATTCTACATTGTTGTAAGCTGTGGGAAAGATATCCCAATTGGTTTTTTGCTGTAATAATTGATAATTTTCTTTTGAGCCAGGCAAATCACCTTTTGTAGCGATAATGGCTATTTTGTATCCAGAAAGGCCATCAACTAGTAGTTTTGCTTTCACAAGTTGATCCGTTAAGAAATCCAATTGTCGATCTATATCCATTGTTAAGTCAATGACCATCATAATAGCATCACTTGATCGAGCGACACGTACAATTTGTTTATTGATGTCCCAATCATCTTTGAAATCAAGGAATCCTGGTAAATCTACTATCTGAAAATTAACATTCTCATATCTACATGAACCTGCTTGCCCAACTCTTGTAGTATGAAGATAATTCCCAATTGTTACCTCAGTATTAGTTATAACATTCATCAAAGTACTCTTACCAACATTTGATAAACCAAAGAGAGCTATTCGTCCTACTCCCGATTTTGGGACATCGAATGGATCATATTGTCTGGTTTTTTGTTTAGGTTTAGCTAACGCTTCTGCTTTTCGATCCAGGAGTTCAATTATTATTTGGTTAAATTCACCAATTTTATCAAGTTTTTTGATTTGTATCTCTTCTATCAATTCATCAATAGCTTCTGCGAGCTCTTCGCCTTCTAACAATTCCAATTTTGTTATTATTTTATATCTAAACCATCTTATTTTTGTAATCTTATTCATATATTCATCACCTTTTTTCTTTAAATTCACAAACTCAGCTCTTTGAAGAAAAAAGGTCAGAAAATAATACTAAGGTTACACTTACTCTTCTAGAATCAAGTAGACTCTGAAAACCTCTTACCAGAAATAAAGTGGACCTAATCTAAGCTTCGCTAACCAGTTCTCTTCAAATGGTTGCGAGCGAGATCCACTCGCATCGAAGCACATAGCGAGTATAATCAATTTTATGACATCCACATAGAAAAACTGATTTTTGTCTAATTAAAAATTTTCGTTAAAAATGATACTTTTTTAAGAGTGATGAACTATTACCCCTTATTGGAAAAGAGATTTGAGGCTCCGGGAAATTGTCTGATAAAAACAAGAAAGGTAAAATTACCTTTTCCTTCAATAAAGTATTCAGGATTTTTTTGAAAACGGGTAAGAAACGATTATTAATCACTATCTTTACAGGATTAATGGTTTTTCTTGCTATTACAACATTCTTTGTCACTTGGTATTCCTATCGATACAAATTCTTTAATGATAATTATATTGGGAACTATGATTTTAGAAGTGATAATCGAGTTAGTTCAGTAAGATATACAACACAATATTCTACAATTAATCTGCCTTCTTATTATATGACCTATTATTCAAGTCAATTGTATGATGACATTGATACAATAATGCCCGGTGTTGTTAGTAACTACACTGTATCTATCTCGGCACCAGTTTACACCTATGTTAATGAAACTGAAGAATTTTACACTCATGAAATTTCATCTTTGGATAACGAGTCTATATTATCAATATTCGATAATTTAGTTGAAGGGCGAGCACCTCAAAATAGCTCTGAAATCATCTATATTAGATCTTTAGAAAATAGTACCTATAATTTAACTGACACTATACATCTCTATGGGAGACAAAATGTAGATCTATATACCCAAAATTTAACCATTGTTGGAATTATCGAAAATCCTGGGGAATATTTGTATTATGATGGGTTTTCTCGAGATGTTGTGAAGCGATATTCAGAATATGGTTGGCCGATGTATGAAGATCCTTATAGTGATATTTTTATCACAAGCTTTGATTATTTCAGAATTATAATGAGTGATTTTGATTTCTATAATGGGGAGCTAATTCATGAAATTGATTTTAATTATCAATTTAAAGCATCCCACGTAAGAAGCATATCAACTTATTTGAAAAATTTCAACCAATATATGATAGCTAATTATTATGAATATGATTTTTGTAACGATGTTCGTTATCTTTTAATGGGATTTAATTATGATTGGATGGCTGAGACGAGTCGAACATTTTCATCTAGTATTCCAATTCTATTCCTTTTTGGATTAGTCGCCATTGAAACATTCAAAATTGGCAATTATGAGATGGAATCGAAATTTAAATTGCTAAAAATACAAGGGTTAGAGTATAAATCCATTCGAAGAATGATCTCACTTGAAAATTTCATTATTAGTACGAGTTGCCTATTAGGAGGAGCATTCCTAGGTACATTTATTGGTTATTTTGCTTTCATGGGTATGGGGTATACTTCATTTACCGATTATATCCTATCAATTATTGAACCCGTTGTGTTCGTAACAATATTTCTTTTATTCATGATATTCTTTATCGGGGGCTATTTGATAGAAAATTCTTTGGCGAAGAAAACGACTAAATTAACCGCTGTAAGGTTCAAATCAAAACGAGGGGAAAAGTTACGGAAGTTCTTCTCTGCAACAGAAGTGTTAATGTTTTTACCTGGTTTGGGATTCATTGCAATAGGTTTTACAGGCATGTATTTAATCCCATTATTTGGTTATGGGGCTTTTGGGTACTTGGAAGATTATCTATTTCAACTACAGCTATCATTTATAGTTATAATAGCTATTGGGCTTCTCTTCATCCTAGCATCGGTATTTTTGTTATTTAGTAGATTATTAGCCCTTTTCTGGAATTTCATTGGTAAGAAAGCATGGATGAATACTAAGAGCTATTTCACTTTGTCACTGAAGCATTTGTCAATTTATAGTAAAAACTACCAAAGGGTTATGCTGGTGGCTTTTATGATTGGATTGGGACTTACTCCGGGATTAATTCTAAACAAATCTATTGATGACCATATTTCTATGGAAGCTCAACTAGGAACAGGATTCTCAGATATGATCATTTATAATTGGCCTGAATATCTGAACTTTTACATGCATAATTTAACAGATATAGAAGGTATTGAAGCTGTAACTCAAGTTAGTCTTATCTATTTGAATTATTACTCATGGGGTGAATACTACTATCGGTTACCATTTCATATGCGTCTGCTTAGTATACATAATGTTACTGAATATCTGCAAATAATTAATCCAGAGTTATTTGATCATACAATCTACGATCAGAGTGATATCGAAGAGTTAGCTAATAATATGACCTATCTCATGTCTAAGAAATATGCAAGTAAGAATGACTATGATAAAGATAGGAATTTTACTAGTGCTTTATGGCATTATTACTATCAAGTGCCTTATAACATGTCCTATGTCAATAGCTTTGAAATTTTCCCATTACTAGATAGAATAGGTGGTGGGGTAGCATATTATGAACTAGGTGATATTTTTAATTTGGTAACAAGCAAGCTAACTAGTGATCAATTATTAAATAAAACAAGCTCTGATGTTAGCATTTCACAAAATAACTATGTTATGATAAAAACAACTCCTAATGCAAATTATACCTATATTAAACAAGAATTATTCTTAAATTTGGGATTACAAGCTATAACTCCTTCTGAATATCAAGAAACTCTTGATGATTATGTTAGCAATTTTGGTAAAAATTATTTCATTTTTGCATCAGTTATTACTGTGATTATAACTATATTCTATGGTTATATTACTGCGAGAAATAACTATTATCAAAGAATAAGAGTGATTGAATCAGAATACCAAATTGGTGCAAAGAAGAGGCAAATTTGGTCCAGTTTTACAATTGAATTATTATTCATATTATTAATGCCCATAGTTTTATCCTTTGGAGTCACAATACCAATACTACGAAACGTTATACCTTATTTGTTAGTTATTCAAAATGAATACATAAGATTCGCACCATGGTTACCTTGGTGGATAATTCTTATTATTATAGTATTATCTTATGGGTTAATTCTAGGTGGTTGGCTACTGGAAATTATACCACAAGTAAGAAAATATAGACCTATTAAACAGGAGTGAAAGACCAATGATTATTTGCAAAGATCTAATAAAAATTTACACTGATGAAGAAACAAATACACGAATACCTGCTTTAAGAGGTTGTGACCTTAAAGTTAACAAAGGAGAAATAATTACTATCGTTGGTCCGAGTGGTTCAGGAAAAACCACATTGATTAATGTCTTAGCAGGCATAGAAACAATATCCAGTGGACAAGTTGTTGTTGGAAATTATGAACTTACTAATCTTTCAGAGAGCGAATTAAATAAATATCGCTATTCAATGATAGGCATTGTAGATCAATTTCCAGAAAGAACACTTTTTTTGGATGGCTCAGTAGAAGATAATCTAAAATTTACTAGTAGTTTGAAGGCCCCTGGAAAGGAAGAATACTTAGTAGACCATGATAAAATACTGGAAAGGTTAGGAATACTTCACCTAAAAAATCGACAAGTGAGACATTTATCTGGCGGGGAAATGATCCGAACTGCTATAGCTAGTGCTTTAGCGAAAAATGTCCCTGTGTTACTATGTGACGAACCTACGGGTCAATTGGATAGTGTTAACACTGAACGTGTGAAAGAATTACTGCGACAAATTACTCGAGATTTTGGTGTGACCGTTCTAGTCGTCACACACGACCCTAGGTTTCAAGAAGGGGTTGATAAAACCTGTGAGATACGAGATGGTCGAGTATCAACCATTTTAGGAGTAGAAGAACAATTAGCCTATAGTGGTAGGACTTCTTTTCAGATTAAATTCAAGAGCCAAATTGATACTACTGGCAGCATTAGACTCCCCGATTTCGTTTTAGAAATGTTAAAATTAGAAACGGATGTAGATCTTGAAGTTTCTGAAAAGGGCGAAGTAAAACTTATTCATCCTAAAGGCCTTAAACCCGAAATTATCAAATTAGAAGACATCAAAGAACGCCGCAAAGTATTGAAGGTAGAAGATATACCTAAAAAATATTTCAAAAAAGCTAAAGTTGCAGTGCAGCTAAACAACGTATCCAAGATTTATACTAGTAATAGTATTGAGGTTCAAGCTTTACAAGACATCAATCTTACTATCAAAGAAGGTGAATTGGTATTTATTTTAGGTCCAAGTGGTTCTGGTAAAACAACTTTAGTCAAATTACTTACGGGATTAGAGGGCATTACTAGTGGTGATATTAGTGTTCTTGAAAAACCATTTAGCAATATAACTGATTCAGCAAGATCGGATTTCCGAAGAGAACAAATAGGTCTTGTTTCTCAACAAGGAAATCTGCATCCATTCTTAACAATTGATGAGAATTTCTATTTGAAGGATGTGTTTGCTGGAAAGTGGATACGAAAAGATACTAGTTATGATGAAAAAATCATCGAACAACTCAAGCGTTTCAATATCGAACACAGACAATTTTCCTACCCATTAGAAATCTCTGGTGGTGAACTTCAAAGAGCTTCACTAGCAATAGCTAATAATGACTACCCTCCAATCATCGTTTTGGATGAACCAACAGCCAACTTAGATTCAGAGCTAGCAGAACAAGCTATTAAAGAAATTTATGCTTTACATGAGTCTTCTAATATTACCTTTATTATTGCCACACATGATATCAATTTAATCAAAGATGGAATAAGGGCAATTGAGCTTGTTGATGGAAAAATTAATCGTGATGGTCTTACTATTTCATAAGAAACCATCACTTACATTTTTTCTAATTAATCAGTTCTTCTTCTTTTTCTTCTTTTGTTTTTTGTTGGTTTTTAGTGCCCAAAGCTAGCTCTTTTCTCCTAGCGATTATCTTTCGTATTAAGAAAAATCCGGGGATTAAAGCCAGAAGTAAAAATGCACTTGCAAATTGCATCGAATATTCATATCCACCTAGAGGATCTACTAATTGGGCAATAACAATTGATCCTAAACCGATTTGACCTATATTGGAAACTGACATGTACCAATTGTATAATGAACCACCAATAGGTCCCTGTGAATACTCCATACCAATTCGCATTTGTGTTGCTTCATACCCTCCATTCAATGCCCCAATAATACCTACTATAACATAAACTATTGTTATATTTGTATATGGGATAAACATAAATGAAATGATTCCACCGATGTAAGTAACAGTACTAACTGAAATTACCAGAAAAAGAGGGAGAAAATCACCCAATATACCAATTAACGATGCCCCGACAAATTGCCCCAGAGCAAAGAAGGTAATACCTAGTCCTATTCCTCCTAAGTCAATAGAAGTAACATTATTCAGAAATGTTGTTAGAGTAGACACCAAAGCTATACCTGAACCAGATATTAACATAAACAAAGTTACTAACCAAGTGTCACCTTTTTTAAGTTCCACCTTATAATCCTGCCAACTAGTTGAGGTTATCTTCGTTGAATCAAGAATCTTTGGTTCACGATAAGCCATTGCCACAATACAAGCAATAACCACTAAGGCACCAGCCATATAGAATGCAATGGACCAATTTTCATCATTCAAAATAAAATAAAAGATTAATCCTGCAATTGCTGTTCCAGCTCCACGACCTCCCCAGCCAACTCCTTGCATCCAACCACGCCTTTTAGGAGGTGTAATATCCACAGCTAAGCTATCGATTACAGCATCACTTAGTGCAATACTTAAAGAAAGTATTAATCCTACAATAATGAAACCAGCATTAAAGATAGTAAATGTTGGTAGAACGAACCATCCAATTAAGCCAAATAAACCAGCGATTAAAATATAGGGCTTTCTTCGGCCTAATTTTTTAAATGATACGTTGTCTGATAAAAGCCCATATAATAGTTTAATATACCAAGGGATCATAATTAGAAATTGATAGGTGATAGCATCATCACTTACTATCGGGTCGCCATTTGGTCTTGTTAGGAATTCTGTCATAATCACAGGAAAATATAGTAGCGCTGCAAAAGCCACTCCTTGAGCAAAATAGAAGAATCCTTGAATAACAAGATACCATTCTCGCCATATTTCTTTTTGTTTAGTTTCAAATTCTTCTAATGACATAGCAGAATAATCAACATTAGTAAATTTAAAGAATTTGGGAGAGAAAAGCTTCTAATGCAGTAATTTTAATTATTCTTACAGCAAATCAACAGGTGTGAAAAATGACTTCTATTAATATCTCTGTTCTTTTTATCTGGGAAGTTAGAGAGGAGCTTAAGAATTATCTACAAGAAGGTTTGGCTAAATACTCAAATGTTAAGTTAATTTTCCCTGAGAATACTGATAATGCTACTATCCTAAAATACGCACCTGAAGCTGATATTATTATCGGTTGGCGCCCTACAGAAGAGTTACTAAATATTGCTAAAAAATTACGCTTATTTATCAATCCGGGAGCAGGAGTTCAACTTCTAATTGATTTATTTAAGAAAATCAATACTACCAGAGATGTTGTTTTGGTTAATGGTCATGGCAACACCTATTTTACTGCTCAGCATGCAACAGCAATGTTATTGGCTCTAACAAACAAAATTATACCACATCATAATTGGATGGTTACGGGCCAATGGCGAAAAGGTGATAGTGATGCACAATCGATTCCTCTACGAGGTAGAGAAATTGGATTACTAGGTTATGGAGCAATCAATTCTAAAGTTCATCGATTTTTATCGGGGTTTGATGTTAATTTTCACATACTAAAACGCGATTGGAATACACAAAGAGCTGAAGATTATCCCACAAAATTTACTAAATATACTCATGATGAATTGAAAAAATTCCTGAAAGCAATTGATACATTAATGGTTGCGGTACCATTAACAACTCAAACTAAAGGGATGATAGGAAAAACAGAGCTTGAATTATTAGGTGAAAATGGATTATTAGTTACCGTTGCAAGGGGCGAGGTAATAGATGAAGAAAGCTTATACAATGCCCTGAAAACTCAAATAATAACTGGAGCTGCTATTGATGTCTGGTACAATTATCAACCAACTCCTAATGAAGAAGGTAGAAAATATCCCTTTAATCATCCTTTTCATGAGTTAGATAATGTCATCTTATCACCTCATCGTGCAGCATCACCTATGAATGATCTTAGAAGATGGGATGAAGTAATTGAAAATATTAGCAGAATAGCTCAAAATAGATTTGAATTTTTAAATATAGTTAATTTAGAAAGAGAATATTGAAAATTAAGAAAAATTGTAGAAAGAATATGAAAAATTGATTTATTCTTTCTTATCTTTTGGTTCAGCTTTTTTAGTTGAAGTACTAGTTTTCTTTGCTGTTGAAGCTGATTTAGTGTCAGTTGTTGTTTTCTTAGTGGTGGTAGTTTTCTTTTCTTCTGTTTTTGGTTCAGCTTTCTTTTCAACGGGCTTAGCTGGTACAGCTTTAGGTTCAGCTGGTTTTGGTGTTGGCTTTGGTGCTGCTTTTTTAGTGGTTGTTGTTTTCTTTTGGGTTCCAGCAGCGCTACCAACTTTTTTAGTTTGTATGGTTTGTCTTTTCTTCTTTTTAGTTGAAACAGTTCTTTGTTGAGTTTGTTGAACATCAATTTTTGTTGGGACAGCTGAGATAAAACCTTCTTGACCAGGTCTATTGGTTACTATTGCGTACCCTTTTTCAGTTCTAATTAATGCTCCTTTTGTCATTACTTTTCGACGGGTATATTCTTTGTTTGCAGGGTTACTTTCAACATCTAAAATACGAACTTTTTCTGCTTTTCCTGTAGCTGGATCAGTTAAATTACAATAATCAGTACGAAGAGCTCGTAATTTTGAATTGCCACCTAGAGTTCTGATTGGTCTTATTCTAGGTTCACCTATAATTGTTTGAGCTTCAGGTCTACCTAATTCAGCTTTTCGTTTTTCATGGTGCTTCTTCAATCGCGCACCTGATTTTGTTCTACGACTAAGGCCTTGCCATCGTGCCATTTTTTTCAACAACCACTTATTTAGTATTTAATCTAGTTCATTCGCAATTAAGATTACTTTAAAACCTTTGCGATTATTTTCAATCTTGTGTATATTACGATAGTAAGTGCAAAACTTACTTATTAAAAGGTTTTTAGTTATTGTCTAACCTTTAGTCTCAAACGATGATAATACCTATAAAAAATTTTGTTTTACATCGTTCATTTTCATAGTTATTTGTGAAGCTCAAGATAGGATTTTAGGATTAGTTTATATCGCATCATCTTTTCTTGTAAACTCTACATAAGTAGTTGTTTCATTTCTTTTCTCCCGTAAATGAGCAGCACTCCGAGCAAGTTGTGTTATGAGTATTTGCATATCATCCGCTTCTGCATTCTCCGGCCAATCATTTTCATCTGTGAAATCAGCAATCGCTTTTAGGATCCCATTTTCGATTTCCTTTTGTTCATTTCTTATGGTTTCGCTATCAGAAGGTATTTCAGAATATGTCATTAGAATTATCCTAAGCTTACTACCATGAGCTTCAAGAATGATACGTAGTTATATACTAAATTAATAGCTAATATGGTGATGTCCTACAAATATTATAAATCACAATCGAATGACTTTTTAAAAAGAAATGCTAATTAACTTCAGAGAGTATAAAATAATTAGCAGTCACTCAGGTATTGATTGAAATGGCAAATAAATCAACCATTGATATAGGTATTCAAAAACTAGCAATGTCTCTTGTGAATGGCGATAGAAAAGATGCCCTTAGTATTATCCGAACACGTTTAGGCGAACCATTCGAAAATGAGTATTTAGAATTAGTTTGGAAAGGATGGGAACGAGCCTTACTTAGACAAGAAGCAGATGCTTTAATTTTTCAATTAATAAATGGTTTAGACATAAATGAAGTGAGAAAAATCCATCTTGACCTCAAAAAGAAGAAAAGTGAGGTTTTAATTAGGGATCATTCCCAAAAAGAATTGTCTAAATATTATATCGATAGTTGGGTTGATTTACTAGAGATTTATAGTAATAATTGTAAAGATAAACAATAAGTCTTCTTATCAATCAATTTTTTTTATAGTCTTTTCAAAGGTTCCATTAGAAAAAGGGGTTAGTAAATTTTATATATGATGGGTGAGTAAAAAAGCATACATAAGTTCCACTAGAAATAGCGGTCTTTCCACTATTTACTGAATTGATTAAGTAATCTACTAAGTAAACGCAACAGTGAGTAAATATTCAAACAAAAAATAGAGATGTAGGAGATAAGTAATAACAGATGACAGATCACCCATTGGACGCTATCTTTGACAGATACATTACAAGTCCAAGCATATTCAAGAATCACGAAGTACTTAGACCAAGTCACATCCCGGAAAAACTACCACACAGACAAAATGAAATAAATTATTTAGGAAATGCACTAGGGATTGCACTAAAAAATAATACTCCAAGTAATATCTTTCTCTACGGAAAAACAGGTACTGGAAAGACAATAGTATCAACATATGTTACACAATTTTTACGACAAAGAGCTGCTTCTATTGGGCAGAACATTATCGTTTCACAACTAAATTGCGTAGAAGTGGATACTGACTACAGGGTGCTTGCAAGATTATGTGAAGTAGTAGGAGAACCCGTACCATTTACAGGATTGCCAACAGATGAAGTTTTTCAACGTTTCAAAGCAAAACTTGATTCAAAGAAACAATTGCTAATAGTAATTTTTGACGAGTTGGATAAATTACACCACAAAAGTGGTGATAATGTCCTATATCAGTTAACAAGAATCAATTCGAGTTTGAAAAAAGCTCAAGTATCGTTGGTATGCATTACGAACGATTTATCTTTTAAAGAAACGTTAGATCCTAGAGTACGATCAAGTCTATCAGAAGAAGAACTTGTATTCAAACCATATAATGCTTCACAACTTGAAGATATACTTTCTGAAAGAGCTACTGAAGGGTTCAATGAGGGTGTTTTGGAACCCGGTGTTATACCATTGTGTTCAGCATTAGCAGCTCAAGAGTGGGGTGACGCAAGAAGAGCATTAGACTTATTAAGAGTCGCTGCTGAAATTGCTGAGAGAAATAGTGAGGATAAAGTACTTGAAACACATGTTCGAAAAGCAACTAAACAGATTGAACGAAATACTATAGAAGAAGCATTAGTTTCTCTACCTGTTCAAACAAAAGTTGTTTTATGGTGCGTGCATGTACTAGAGAAAAGTCAACTTAAAGTAATAACTACTGGCGATTTATATCGTGTATATCAAGAACTTTGCAAAATCATCGGTCTTGATCCCATAACTCCACGTCGTGCTAATTCATTGTTAAATGAATTATCCATGTTAGGTGTGGTGAATACTAAAGTTGTTTCTCTAGGTCGTTATGGTCGCACAACAAAAGTTTCGCTTTCAGTTTCTCCTCGCGAAGTTAGAAATATTCTGTGTGAAGATTACCATATAAAGAAGGTTTCAGATTTTAACGCTGATTATCTTATAGAGACTTCATAAAAGATTCTTCACTTTTTTTCTTTTTTTTTCTTTATTTTATTTTTTTAATAATACTTTCAATTACCTCCCCTACGATAGTGTATATATTACATCAGTCATACCAAGATTTTAGAACATGGTCTTAAAGTTAAAAGTAATAGTGAAAAAAGCAAGTGAAAAACATATTAATACCAGCAACAATATGAGAAGATTGTGGATAATCGATTTTAGTGCTTAAGCAAAGATTAAATTAGTAAGAGATAATCGAATGCGTCACTAGTAGGATTAATCCTTGGTGATATGAATGAGTGAATTTGATCCAGATTTAGAATTGCAGAGAATTGTCTTCGATTTTGAGGAAAAACCTGTTCAAATCAAGTGTTTAGTAGATAATCCAGCGATAGAAATTGGTACAACCTCTATTAAACTCATTAAAGGGTCTGAATTTGAACTTCCACTATGGATTGCTCGAATCCTTATTAATGAAGGTGTAGCTGAAATAAAGAACATGAAAAGTTTTGATATACCATTCATGCAAACAATATTATGGGACGAATCTAAAAGTCAAACACCAATAGAATTAGATCCTGATTTTTATCCAGTAGTGTCCTTACAAATAGAAGAACTAGGTAAAAAATCAGATACCTATTCATTAAGAGACAAAGAACGTATGGAAGCTCTTTTGAAAGATATCATCTCCAAACGTCGTTTTAAGATTATTAAATTATCCCAAAAAGTAGGCGATCCCTCACCATTCATAAAACATCTGACACCTGAAGAATTGTGGTTATTTAAGACGTTAAAAGAACAATTACAAGAGTGGGAATCATCATTACTTGATTGTAGTAAAAACAATCCTTGCTTTTAAAACTAAGAGATTAATGATGAAGTGTTCTATTAACGGAAAAGAACTAAAAATAAAATTTAAACAAGAGGTATGAAAAATTGGTTTCGGATACAACTGACCCAGTTGCAGCATTCAACGAATTCATTCGAGAGTTTCGTAATGAAGAAGGAGATTTCATCTATCGTGAAATGATCCAAGAAATGACAGTAGAGGGAGAAATATCTCTTACTGTTGATTTTAATGATGTTATAAAATTCAACCCTGAGCTTGCTCGGAGAACTATTGATGAACCAAAAGAATTCATTGAAGCAGGAAATAAAGCTGTTGCTGAGGTTATCGAGATTGAAGATTCCGATTATGCATTTACAACTCGAAATTTCTTCATTCGTTTTTCAAATATGGGTGAAAGTGAAACAATACCATTACGTGAAATAAGAACAGAACATGTTGGAAAATTAATCATGTTAACTGGCATCATTACTCGAGCAACAGTAGTGAAACCTTTGCTTGTGGAAGGGTTTTTTCAATGTTTAAACTGTAATGAAATAATTATAAAAGCGCAAGAAGAAAGCAGATATAATCCACCCCACCATTGTGAAAATCCCGGATGTGGCCGTGCGGGACCTTTTAAATTATTAACTGAAGAATCAAAATTCATAGATTGGCAAAAAGTAACCATACAAGAGCGACCTGAAGATCTACCACCAGGTCAGATGCCAAGATCAGTCACTATTTTATTAACAAATGATTTAGTAGACACGGTACGACCTGGAGACAGGGTTATGGTAGTTGGCGTGTTGAAATCCGTCCCTGATTTTTCACAAAAAACCTCAGGAAAATTAGCTACTTTTCACATTAATATGGACGCAAACAATATCAACCCTGAAGAGAAAGAATTTGACCATATAGAAATAACTGAAGAAGAAATAGCGGAGATAATCGAATTATCACGCGATCCATGGATACATAGTAAAATTGTCGAATCAATTGCTCCATCCATTTATGGAAATGAGGATATCAAAGAATCAATTGCATTACTGTTATTTGGTGGAATCCCGAAAGTTTTACCAGATGGGTTGAAAATAAGAGGAGAAAGCAATATTCTTATGATTGGTGATCCTGGTACCGCTAAAAGCCAAATTCTTAGATATGTTGCTTCCTTAGCTCCAAGATCATTATATACTTCAGGAAAAGGTACTTCAGCAGCAGGCCTTACTGTTGCTGTTTTGCGTGATACAGATACAGGAGAATTCACTCTTGAAGCAGGAGCATTAGTATTAGCTGATCGTGGTATATGTTGCATTGACGAATTAGACAAGATGCGAACTGAGGATAGAAGCAGTATCCATGAGGCTCTAGAGCAAAGAACTGTTAGTGTTGCCAAAGCAGGCATTGTTGCTACATTAAATGCTCGTTGTTCTATTCTTGCAGCTGCAAATCCAAAATTAGGGCGTTATGTTGCATCACGGAGTGCTGCAGAAAATATCAATCTTCCAGTTACTATACTTTCAAGATTCGATTTAATATGGATAGTAAAAGATAAGCCTGAAACTGAAAGTGATCAAATAAAAGCTCAACATATTCTTCGTTTACACACAGCGGGTGTAACTGAACGGGAACCACCTATTCCAAAGGAGCTATTGAAAAAATATATCAGTTATGCGAAGATGAACGCCAGACCTAAACTTTCAGATGATGCAGCAAAACGTCTTGAGGATTATTACTTGGAAATGCGCCAAGCAGGAGATACTAGTGATTCGCCAATCGCTATAACTGCTCGACAATTAGAATCATTAATTCGTCTAACAGAATCTCATGCACGTATTGCTTTAAGAGCTGAAGCATCAGTTGAGGATGCTGATGCAGCTATCCGGTTACTTAAGGAATCACTTCGACAGGTTGGTATTGACCCTGAAACAGGTAGAGCTGATATTGATGTCCTCATGGCTGGTACCTCAACAAGCACTAGAAACCGCATTGAAACTCTTATGGAATTAATTGAGAAAATGGAGAAAGATAATAACAACAAGGCTGTTGCTATTGAAAAGATCATTGAGCAGGCCATTGAATATGGTATGACCAAAGAATTTGTTGAACGAAATATTGAACGTATGAGACAAGATGGCATGCTCTTTCAACCTAAAGCTGGATTCATCAAGAAAACCTGAAAACGCCAGTATTATTTATCTAATTACCAACTTTAAAGCAGATATCTGTAACGAATGGCGAGTATAATCATGAAAATCGCTGATTTAGATCTTCCATCGGAAGCCATTGATTTAATTAAAAAGAGAGGAATAGAATCACTTTACCCTCCTCAAAGTGAAGCTATTAAACGTGGGTTACTTGATGGTGAGAACATTGTACTGGCGATACCAACTGCTTCTGGTAAAACTCTTGTTGCAGAACTTGCAATGTTAAAAGCTATTTTATCTCGAGGCGGTAAAGCTTTATACCTCGTTCCATTAAAAGCTTTAGCAGCAGAGAAATTTGATGATTTTTCAGAATTTGAATCATTAGGGATAAAAGTTATTCAATCAACTGGGGATTATGACTCTGATGACTATAAATTAGGAAAATATGATTTAATCATTTGTACAAATGAAAAAGCCGATTCGCTATTACGTCATGATGTTAAATGGGTTAAAGATTTACAAATCATAGTAGCTGATGAAGTGCATTTAATAGATGATGCTTCAAGAGGACCAACTCTGGAAGTTGTACTTGCAAGGTTGAAAAAAATGCTACCATATACTCAAATTTTAGCTCTCTCAGCAACTATTTTCAATGCTGATGAAATAGCCGAATGGCTAGATGCAGAACTTGTACAAACAGATTGGAGACCGGTAAAATTATCTGAAGGCGTTTATTGGAACGGGAAAATCGAATTTACTAATGGACAGCAAATTGATATTCCTGAAGTTAATTCTAAAAACCCAGAAGTCTGCATTGCCTATGATACCGTGAAAAATGGTGGGCAAATTCTTGTTTTTGCCAACACTCGAGCAAGTTCACAATCTGCTGCTGAGAGGGTTGGGCAAGCTGTTAGTAGACTATTAACTGTTGAAGAGCGAACAAAATTACGAGAATTAGCTGATAAAATCATTATTTCAGGTGAAAAAACAAGTTTAGCAGAAAGATTAGTGAAAACTATAGTAAAGGGTACTGCTTTTCACCATGCAGGTCTTAAACCAGAACATCGCAAATTAATTGAAAGCAATTTTAAAGATAATTTGATAAAATGTGTGTGTGCAACACCAACCTTGGCAGCTGGAGTGAATTTACCAGCTCGCAGAGTAGTTATCATGTCATTAACACGTTATGAGGTAGGCATAGGGAATCAACCAATAAAAGTATTAGAATACAAACAACAGGCAGGTAGAGCAGGAAGACCAAAATACGACAGTGTAGGTGAGTCTGTTATCCTAGCTAAAAAACCTCGCGATGTTTCAGAATTCATGGCAAAATACTGCTTGGGGGAACCTGAGATGATTTGGTCCAAATTGGCTAGTGAAAGCGCATTAAGAGCTCATATTCTTGCAGCAGTAGCTATTGGATATGTTAGTGACATTAAAGATTTAGCCAAATTTATCAGAGAAACATTTTATGGGTTTCAAAATGACTTAGGTACCACAGAATTTCAAGTAAAGAATGTATTACGGTTCTTAGTTGATGAAGGCATGCTAACAAATAATGGTTCGTCGTTATATGCAACAATTTTTGGTAAGAGAGTTAGTCAGTTATACATTGATCCTTTATCAGCAGTTAGAATACGTGATGGATTGAAGAAAGCAAATGATATGAATGTAATATTACCAGAGGTTGCTTATTTCCAGCTAATAGCTAATACACCTGATTTAAGAAACCTCTATCTTCGTCAAAAAGATCAACAAGAATTGCAAAAATTCCTTTATGATTACACAGATGAATTCCTCTGGGATGTGCCAGAGGATTGGGATCCGGATTATGAATACTTTTTAATGACCTTAAAAACAGCGATTTTGCTACAACAATGGATTGATGAAAAACCAGAAGATGCATTGATTATGCGATTTAGTGTTGGTAGTGGTGATATACTATACATAACTGATAGCGCCAAGTGGCTTCTCTATGCTTCAACTGAGATCGCTAGATTATTTGAATATTCTAATGTCATTAAACATATCAATGAATTACACATAAGAGTATCTCACGGAATTAAGAAAGAGCTAGTGCCATTAGTGAAACTACGTGGAATTGGAAGAGTGCGTGCTCGGATGTTATTCAATAGTGGGTTCAAATCAATTGCAGCTTTGAGAAAAGCTGATCCCCGAGAGCTAGCTCGAATACCAACTATTGGACCTGAAATCGTTAGAAGTATCAAGGATCAAATTGGGGATCCAATGTTCGACCAAGAATTAGAACTTGAATAGAACGTTTTTCACCATTTTGTCGCTTTCTGCCTCAAACAAAAGTTAATTAACTCTTTATTACGAAGTTATATTTTACAGAATGACCTTAGAGAGGTTCATGGGAAAGGTGGTGAAGGAGTTTTCATCTTCGAAAAAGCATGAATTCAATGTAAAATGCCCTCTTTGCGAAAAAGATGTAGGATTTATGTTAGAGAACTCACAACTAGATGCTAATTTTAGAAATGGATTAGCTGCCTTTACATTGGAACCTCATGGAAATCCTAGTCACACTTTAACAATTTATATTGATAACACTATGAAAATTGTCGAAGTTTTTCCTTTTTTAGTTGATAAAGATACAGCCACCAACAAACTTAATGGATTGCAATATAACCATCTTGTTGATGGAACATGTGATATATCTATAGAAGAAGGTAGAAAACAAGGATTACAGATAATTCCTTGTGCAATATCAATTAATGGGAAAACGGATCAAAAATATCTAACAGATATCACTCCAAACCAAGTTTATCAATACTTAAAAAATGGTCATAAGGTTCAAATTGGTAATATTGGTTCAAAAGAATTTCTTGAAGCATTTAAGAAATTTGAAAATGATAAGCCTGTTATAGTCAATACTATTAATTCGCAAATCAGTAAGAATCATTCAAATGCTGAAAAAGCTAAACAATTGTTAGAAAATGATGATCCTAAAAAAGCAGCAAATATCAATATAATTGATTCATGTGCTATTGGTTCAGTGCAAAAAATCATGGTTCAAAATGCCATTGAAATGGATAAAATGAATTATGAACTACACGATATTCTGCGATTTATTCATTGGTTAAAGAAATCACATCGAACCTATGTATTAGCCACAAGTGTTGATTCATTAAAAGGCAGTATGTTCCTAGGGCGATATGCAAGCTATTTTGGTTCAAAATCATCAAATAAACCTATTTTAAGTTGTAATATTGATAATAATGGTCGAATAGAACCATATAAGAGTGTTAAGACTGAAAAAGAAGGAATAGCTGAAATTGGGAGATTATTAAGAAAAGATTATGGTAAAAGAGAAATTTATGGGGTAATATTTCATGGAATGAATGAAATATCAGCTCATAGATTATTGGAATACCTTAACATCATGTATGATATTGATAAGAAGAATTTTGCTATTGAACTTGCATGTTCATTATTAGGTATAAATGCTGGATTAGGTGTTATTGGTTTATCGGTTTTTCCCAAAATTAAATAATAGTCTCAAATAATTTAATGAACTATTTAATATAAGGTATAATCAATTTTAGTAACAAAAATATTAAGTAAAGGTAAATTATTGGGATTGTTATGAGCGATAAAAACCAATCTTTATTTCTACGTACCGTACAATCTTTCAGTTCTTCATTTCGAGATGGTTTCTTAATCGATTTTAAGAACTGGTTGGAAAGAAACGATTGGTATGAAATTGCTTACAATATAATCATCATAATTTTTCTTGTTGGTTTTGGTGTATTAGTTAGGTTATTATTATCACAATATTTCAGAATGAACTTCACAAATCAGCCTTTAGAATTTATTTGGGATAGAGTAGTATATTTTGATCCATATAACGTACCTCTATCAGGATATTCTGATTTTGGTTATTACTATTATAATTGGGTTCATGGTTGGTTTAAACAAAATTGGTACCCTTTTACTGATTGGCAGATAACATCTTCAAGTAATCCATTAACTATGTATTCTTATCCACCAATTTTTCTGTATTTCTTAATCAGCATTTGGAGACCCGGGATGACAAATTTATGGATAGCCTTGCCATTAGTTGTCTCTGATGCTGCATGTGCGGGAGTTGTTTATTTGATACTAAAAAACATCATTAAAGGAGAGAACAAAGGAATAATAGCATTTATTGGTGCTTTAGTTGCAGCTCTTACACCTATTAATTTAATCTATATAGGCATTTACTGGCTCAATCCGGGACCAGTTACATTATTCACTTTGATTTCATTCTACTTTTTAACAAAAAGAAAATGGCGACAAACGTTTTTCTGGTTAGCAATAGCTACAATGACGAAACAGAATGCTTTGTTCTTCACCTTTCCATTATTCATGATTATGCTAGCAGAAAAAACAAACGAGAAGGGTATAAAACAAGGATTATTTGAAAGTATTATTAATGCCCTATATTATATCTTAATCATCTTATTAGTATCAATACCATGGATTTTCCTTACACCATTAGATTATGGGGTACATATGCTCTTTCCTGGGCAATATCTCTCGTTGAAACCAGATATTAAGATACCTGAAATAACCAATACAATACAATTTACTTATTCTCTGTTATTACTGGGGATAAATCAAACATTTCTGAATATTTTTGCAGTAGGATTAAATTCAATGCTATTAATGGTGGTTAGCACTTCAATTATTGCAATCTATCTTTTTTGGAGAGCACCAATGAAAAGATTTGATAACATCGAATTTTTTGAAATTATCACAATTTATACAATGATTTCACATATCTTCATGCCAAGAGGTATTTACAAATTTTATAGTTCATATTATACACCAATTATTCTTATTGCGTTAATAAGTTCATTAACTTTTTATAAAGATAATAAATGGTTCACATCGATAGGTCTAACATTAGGAATTGGAATATTTCTAGGTTTTAATTTGTGGCATACATTTGTTGATCGAGCTTATACTCCTTTGATTCTATTCTTGTTATGTTTTGTTATTGGTGTATTAACATTAGCTAGAATTTTGTTTAAACATTTAACAATAAAGCTAAAACCTCCAACTCTAAGTATCAGCTATTAAACGAACCAAGAAGCAATTTTAATAAACAAAATAGAAGAGTATAATGTGTCCGGAATAGTGAGGATAGAAAATGTCTAAGAAATCTAATTGTCTACATCCAATAGATTGGCGGTATGGAAGTGAAGAGATGAGAATCATCTTCTCGAGAGAAAATCGTCTTGATTTATTATTAAAAGTAGAAGCTGCTATTGCTTATGGGCATGCAATGGTAGGTGATATTCCTAAGAAAGCAGCAGAAGAAATTGATAGTAAAGCTTCAACTAAATATGTAAAAATTGAACGTGTGGATCAAATTGAGAGTGAAATATCACATGATATTGCATCTATGGTCCGTGCTTTTGCAGAACAAGCAGGTGATTCAGGAAGATATATCCATCTTGGAGCAACGAGTAATGATATCATAGATACTGCTGAAGCGTTAAGGAATAAACAAGCCCTTGAATTGGTGGAAAAGAGGATTATTAAAAATATCAAAAATCTTATGATAATAATTAACGAGCAAAGAGATACAGTGTGTATTGGTCGCACACATGGCTCCCATGCTGTCCCTTATTCTTTTGCTCATAAAATAGCCATATGGTTAGAGGAATTAGTAAGACATTTAGAAAATATCCGTTACCTTAAAGAACATCGAATAATGGGTAAACTTTCAGGTGCTGTAGGAACAAGAGCAGCTTATGGTGTACATGCTGACCGAGTTGTTCAGATATCTATGAAGAAATTAGGAATTAAACCAGCTATTATTTCCCACCAGCTTTTATCCAGAGAAATCATAGCAGAAATCATGATGGGAGTAATTCTTTTAGGATGTTCACTAGACAAATTTGCTACTGAAATTCGTAACCTACAACGAACAGAGATTAGTGAAGTAAAAGAACCTTTCAAGAAAGATAAACAAGTTGGCTCAAGCACTATGAGCCATAAACGAGATCCCGAAAAAAGTGAACGAATAAGCTCTCTAGCAAGATTGCTAAGAGGATATACATCACCTATTCTTGAAAATATCATCACTTGGCATGAAAGAGATTTAGCGAATAGCGCCAATGAACGATATATTTTCCCAGAAATCTTTATCACAATAGATCAAATGCTATTGGATTTTGATTTTGTAACCTCAGGATTAGAAGTCTATAAGGAAAGAATGAAACAAAACCTTGAGATGTCAAAAGGACTTGTAATGGCAGAAGCAATAATGACTGAGCTAGCTAAAAATGGTATGAATAGACAAGAAGCGCATGAAGTATTACGACAGAACTCCCATAAGGCTGTTGAAGAGAAAAAGCATTTGTTTGACCTATTAAAAGAAGATGCTAGAGTAACTGAATATATCCCTATTGATGAATTAAAAGAAATATTTGAGAGCCCTGAAAACTATCTAGGAACAGCGAAGGAACAGGTAGAGATTGTATTAATGTTAGCTGAAAAAGCAATCAAGGATACTTTTGGACAATAACAGCACAAAAATAAAATAAGAAGAATGAACTAAGAATAATACATTAATGATAAGTGCCAGTTTGATACTGAGGGATATTTCATTTGTTTACCATTATAGAACATGAAGATTATTATAAACACAAAATGCCACAGATACTTGAAAGTCCGCGAAGATTAAAAGTAATTATGAAAGAAATAGAAGATAGTGGAATTTTAGATAGAACTGATGTTAAGAAAATTGCTCCTAATATAATAAAACCAGAGGAGCTTTTATCAACACATAAACAAGAATTAATTGATAATATTAAACATAGTAGTATGGTTGGAGTAACAGCCATTACAGCAGATACTATTACTAATGAATTTACATTTCAAGCTGCTTTACGCGCAGCAGCAGGCGCTAAACTTGCAGGAGAGCTAGTAATTGCGAATGATAATGCTAAAGCCTTTGCTTTAGTACGGCCACCGGGTCATCACGCCACATATTCTAATGCAATGGGATTTTGTTTTTTCAATAACGTAGCTTTTGCAGTGAATTCATTAATTAATACAAAGAAAGCAAAGAAAATAGCAATTATTGATTTTGACAATCACTATGGCAATGGAACAGCTGACATTTTTTATGATAGAGATGATGTTTTAACCATTTCCTTGCATTCAGATCCCAAATTGAGTTTTCCTTATCAGGGACGGGTTTTTGAGATCGGTGAGCGAGAAGGTGAAGGATATAATATTTGCATTCCATTACCAGAAGGGACTGGTGATAAAGAATATCTTATAGCTTTTGAGAGAATAGTACCAGTTGTTGTTAAAGAATATAAACCAGATGTAATTTTTGTTTCAGCGGGGTATGATGGATTAATCAAAGACCCCTACGGTTATTTGGGATTAACTGTTGGAGGATATTATGAAATTTGTAAAAAAATAAATGACATTGCCATTGAAGCTTGTAATGGTAAAGTAGCTCTAGCATTAGAAGGAGGGTATAAATTTGATGAGCTAGGAATAGCTGTTATGGCAAGCATCTCAGCATTTATTGATAATTATAATTATCTGGATAACAAAACATTATCAAAGTTAAGTTCTAGTGGAGATAAAAACAGACTTAAAGATACACTAAATGAATTAAAGAAAGTACTAAAGCCCTATTGGAAAATTGATTAAGAAAAGAAAAAACAAAATACGATAAATTAAATGGTATTTTGTCCTTGTTTTATTCATCCTCAAATTTCTTGTACATTTTGAGTATTTGTGAGAGAGCTAATGGCTTACCATTAACAAGGGTGTTAATTTCAATATCATCCATTAATCCAGAAGTTTTTACTTTTGGTAGAAAAACTTCTTCAACTTGAAAAACACCTGCTTCTGAAATCATCATGATATCAATACGTAATGGTTTCTTTTTGGTACCTTTGGAGATTTCGATGCTTTGTATGCTTAAAGCAGAAATCGAATGGATATCAACTTTACCCATATCATACGGTTTTCTACTGCGTCCTTCAGACATGTCCAAACCATCAGCAATAGAAACACAACCTGCTTCAGGAGTTAAACATTCAACATCATCGTCATGAGCAAATATTGCATGTTGTATATGGGCTAGTATCTCATATCTTTTATCAGCATCAGAATACATTTTCTTTAATTTTGGATAGAGTAAATCTTTAGCAGTTAGTGAAGATATTAATTCATGATATTCTCGATGTACAACATGACCAACATCATGAAGATAACAAGCAGCTAAACAAACGACAGCTGCATCATCTGTATCACCAATTTCTTGAAGAACAATAGCAGGTTTAACGTATTCAGAAATAGCTTCAATGATTTTCAAAACATTTCTGCAAACAATAGAAACATGATCAAGACCATGATCAGTATAGCCTAAATACTTGACTGCTAATCTATTAGCAGCTTTAATTGCAGCATTAATTTCTGGATCAGTTATTAGAAAATTCCACATATCTTTTGCTTTTTTAAATCCTAAAGAATCAATTAAGCCATTCACTTCTTCAATAACTTTATCTCTATCCACTACTTGCATGAGAATACACCAAACGGACTTTAATTTGTATAAGAAAAAATGTTGTTTAAGTATTTTTACTATTCGATAGAGGACAAGAAATGGGTTAGAACAAACAATAAAATCGTTACTAGGAAAAGAAAAACTTCCTTTTAATCTAAAGGGGGTTTTTAAAGTAAAAATGACGCTATCGAAACGCTTTTTTTTAGATATTAATAAATTAATTCATCACAATAGAGAACAGTGAGAAAAATGTTATTAGAATGCTATTTCATCAACGAAGAAGGCGAAGAGTTAAAGATTGAACCTGAGAAAGCCAAAATTACTCATTCAACACTAGCAATAGTCATATCACATACACATCATTATATCTATGTCTTTCAAGGATCAAAAGTAACCATCGTACAAAAATTTGCTTCTGCAAGAAGAGCATCTGCTTTGAGATTGCAACAAGGGTATAAAACAAAAATAATAGAGGAACTAGAAGGAATTGATGCTGACTTTCAACCAATATTGGACTATCTTGGAGGTGTCCATGATGATGGTGGAAGCTCAGAAGCAAAACCAGTAGAGGCTAAAAAAGAAACACCAATTAAAGAGGTACCATCTAAGGTAATCGAACCACAAATCAAAGAAGTTCCAAAAGCTATTGCAACAACAACTATGAAAGCAACGACAACAAAAAGTTCTATGACAACAGAAAACTCCGATGTAAAAGCTTTGCAAGATTTAACACCAAAATTAAGTAAGATAGTGAAAACAATGATGACATTGGAACCACCAGCACTCTCAAGTTGTGATTACTTAATAGTGGGTAATACTATCTATTTGGTAATAGGTGATAAATCAGACCTAAGAAAAGGAGATTTTGCATTAGAAGAATTAGATACACTCCCAGAAGGAGTCTTTCCAGCAGAAAATTACTACCCAAGAATATTGATATCAAAGAAGAAAGTTCTTGGAATAGAACTCTGGGCGAAAAGAAATTAGAAAGAAATCTTCTATTAACCACTAACAAATAACATTTATAGCATATAATAATAGTTGATAATATGTTTAAAGAATAAACTAGGAGTTGGTGCAAATTTCAAGACGAATGCCAAGCTACAAACATCTTTTCAAAGTCATCATAGTTGGAGCTGGAAAAGTTGGGAAAACAAGTTTGACAATTCGTTTTGCAGAAGATCGATTTAGAGAATCGTATCTACCAACCCTTGGTGTTGATTTCTTAACAAAAAATGTCACCTTAAATGAAGAACATATAAAACTCCAACTTTGGGATACAGGTGGCCAAGAGTTCGTTATCTCGTTGTTACCCTTTTACTATTCTGGTGCAGCAGGGGGAGTGTTAGTTTTTGACATTACTAATAGGAATTCCTTTAATAGTCTTGATTATTGGTTAAAACAAATCAGACAAAATGCTGGCGACATTCCAGTTATGCTTGCTGGCAACAAAATTGATATTAGTGACCAACGAAAGATTTCTTCTGAAGAAGCTCAAGAATTTGCTAAAACTCGTAATCTTCTTTACCTTGAAACTTCAGCTAAAACTGGTGTTAGTGTCCCCGATTTATTTGAGAACCTTGTGAAAGAAATTATGTTTCGAGAAAAAAACAGCAAAAACAAAAAATCACCTGCTAAAACTACTGACGATGATGATGAAGGGGAATTCAGCTTCTGGCAAAAAGCGTAAAAAAACTATTTTATAATTTAAAATCTTTTAATGGTTTTGCTTCTACCCACAAGTAATCGCTAAATCTTCTCCACAATTGTGAGAAACTCTGATTATCTGACCAAGTGGCCATTACACCTAGTTCTATCCCACCTTCTAGTTGGGCGTATGTTCCTTGTAATATCTCATCAGAATCTATTATCACCCAAATAGCATGGAAGTTCTCTGACACTTTAATTTCAGCATAATCTTCCAATGATTGCAAAACATTCACTTCTCCTGGATTATCTATCCCATCTTTTCCAGTGATAATTTTGATATCTAGATGCCCACTAGCATCTTTAATTACTTGATCAATTCCATGTAGATGTAAATCAAACGGTGAGTCAATACCAATTATTGCATCTTTATTGGCATCCATGATCATTTCTTTTATTTTGCTAAAAACTGCTTGAGAGCCTCTCAAAATCCACATTTCAGGTATGAATGATTTCTTACTCCGCTCATAGAGTGCAAATAACTTATCCTCTGTCTTTTTGAATGCTTTTTCGTATTCATTTCGTAAATCTTTTATCACAGAATCAGGTGAACGAGGACGATACCTATTTGTGCTAGTATCACTTTCTTGAGCTAATACTAATCCTCTACTTTTCAAACTATCAATAACAGAGTACACTTTGTTTGGTGGAACACCACTTGCTTGTGAAATTTCTGATGCGGTAGCTACACCAAGACCAACTAGGGCTGTATAGATCTTTGCTTGATACTCATTAAAGCCTAGTTTTTTTAATTCTTCAATAATATCTTCGGTGAAGCTCAACCATTTACCACCACAGTAGTATATAGATTCCATGAATAAAAGCGTTTTTGTTTATAATTATTTACTTAACAGCAATAAAAAAAGACAGATGAGAGAAGCAATAAAGTAATAGCTCTGTAATATTTGAATATATGTCTGAGCTTGCTTGAACGAGTATGACGGTGTTATTTGGT
>JAEORJ010000015.1 GCA_016840945.1 Candidatus Gerdarchaeota archaeon | reverse complement strand
TCATTGTAAATTGTCTCGGTTATCTTAATTGTCAATGAATCTTCAGCTGACTCAGTGGTTGGAGAATGATATCTAGTTTCTAAAGTAATTTCCATTTGCTCTTTTTTATCTGTAGTTAATTCTACAGTAAAGCTGAAATCATTTAAATTATATCCGATTAGAAAATCATCATAAACATAGGAAGGATATGCTGCCGTGAGGAGCTTCACTTCTACTTCATCAGTCAAATCCATAGTATTGTAAATACCATCAGGTACAGTATTGCAATTGAAATCGATTGTGAAATTTGCATAAAAACTATCTAAAAAACCATCATCACTTCTATCATATGCAGTATACGTAAAATCTTATATAATTGCTTTTAGAGCATACAAGTTTATTTCATAATCCATGTTCGCTGCAATAGAATTATTATTCCAAAAAACCACATAATAATTTGTCTGATGATTAGAACTAAATGGTATTCTGTATGGTTCATTCTCAATTGAAGTACTTGTATCGCCTGTTGGACCTAGATACTCACATATGTATGTATCGTTATTTGCGAAATTAAGAAAATAATAATAATTCATTAATAGACAATATAATCCAATATCGCTTGTTAAATTCCAGATAATAAATGACTCAAAATAAGTGGAAAATTCTGGTAAACCAAAAAGACTTACCTCTACATATCCACCTGGTGCAATAACATGTGCTCCATCGAAATGGCTTTCAGCTTTCAAATCCGAATTCTCTTGAATCCCAGAAATGGAACTTACCTTATCAAATTGTACTAAATTTAACCATCCTGTGGTTAAAGGCAATATCATAAATATTACTAGAACAAATAGCTTTTTCCTCATTTTATAACCTCTAATTAATATAAAATCTATCCCATGAGTAAAATCCAGAAGAATCTCAAATTATCAACAAAATAAGGCCCTTTCTTGATTTTATCATATAATTTGTATAGATTGTATAATTTAAATATCTTACGAGCTAAAGAAAAGAAGATAATAAAGGAAAAAAACATGGCTGATGAAATAAAACTAGATAACGATACTACTTAAAATTAAAATGATACTAGTAAATAGTAATAAGAAATTAAATATACGTTAGATTATTAATTTAAAACTTACAGAATTGGGATTAAAATTGACTTTCTTTGAAAAAGAACAAATAGCGAATAATAATAGAGTAATTCTTTTATTAGTATGCTTTTTTTTAGGGTTTTTTGGGATACATAGATTTCTGGTTGGTAAATATAAGAGTGGTATGCTTTATTTATGCACAGGGGGATTTCTTGGGATAGGAGTATATGTTGATATATTCTTAATTTTAACTGGTAAATTCACTGATAAAGATGGACAACCATTATTTGATAAACAAAATATGGATCAATCAAGTTATTATGAAACCTCCCCACAAAGAAATGAACAAACGTTACATTTTCAACAGACAACTACAGGAGTTACAGAACCCATTATTTTTAAAAATAGGGATGATAATACACTGAAGAAATTTAGTTTGAAACTTATTACCGTAAAATATCCACCCGAAAATGAAATATGTATGATTTCAAAACTACCTATTAATCAGTACAAAGAAATAGTAAAATGCCCTTACTGTTTTTCATTTTTTATAAAAGAGTATATTATTGATTGGATAGTTGAAAAAGAAAATTGTCCTGTATGTAAACAAATATTACAACTATAATAAAAACAAAAAGTGAAATTAAAAAAGGAAAAAAGAGATTAAGTATCACTTATTTCCTTTATTTGAGTTACCGTTTCTTTTCTAATGGTATTTGCAGAAGAACTATAAGCTACTGTAATAGGTTTGCTCATCATTTTCTTGTATTCTTGAACTATCCAAGCTTTTCCTCTGATACGTTTCTTTAACCAATCTGGTAGAATCCAACCTAGGTAACCAAAAACCATAACAATCATTGTAGATATAACACGAACGATTTGTAGAAACATTATTAGACCAACATTACTACTAATTTGCTCCACGTTTGATAACATAATAGCAGTAGTATTAATTGTTAATGCTATTATACTAATGGTAATATATAATATACCTCGATTTGCCACTGGATCAGTGATTTTTCTTTGAATTCTAATTAATGTAATAATCATACGTAAAAGAATAAGGGTCAATAATGGAAGGAATAGAATAAGCAATAAGTAAATTGTTGGTGCTAGTAAAGTTAAATTAGAATTACCTATAGAAATTATTTCTGTAGTATTAAAATACAAATCACTTTGTAACATCAATTCAGCAAATTCTGTAGCAGTAACAGTAGCAACCATTTCTGTCATTAAAACAATAATGATTGATTTAATAACATCATTATCTCGAAGAATATTTCTAGTAGAGAAATAATAGAAATAAAGAATACTTAAAGCTACAAAATTAGTGTAAAATGCTTGTAAAATACCAATAGTGATATCAGATGCAGCATCATAATTTATTAACCATAATGCTAAAGAATTGAAAATTTCACCAGCAGAAATCATACCAAAAGCAATCATCATGAAAGCAGAACCAAGAGTTCTTTTACGGAAGAAAGTGAAATTCATGATAAAAGAGAATATTACTGCAAATAATGCAGTTATAATTGTAGTAACTAAATAAAAATACTCCTGAGCCATAATTAATCCTCCAAAATTTTTAGGAACCATGTAACAGATTCCATGATACCTACACCTGTTTTTGCAGATGTTTCGAAAACTGCCCAAGTAAAAGCGTTTTGAGTATCAAGCAAACCAAAATCTCGAGTAAAATCAACATGATTCATTCTATCTGATAAATCGATTTTATTTAATAAAATAAGAACTGGTATTTGCTTGTCAATTTGATGCTCAATTATATTATGGAAAATTGATTTTGTTTCATCAAATCGAAGATAATCAGTACTATCAACAACGTAAATAAGAGCATTTGATTTTTCGTTCATATCAGACCAAAGAGGTCTGAAATCTTCTTGCCCACCCATATCGAAGATATGCAAATCAAGTTTTGGAAAACTAATCGATTTTCTATTTACACCCATTGTTGGTGTAGTTTCCTTAAATTCACCATGAATTAGATAATTTACAAAGGTAGTTTTTCCAGCTTTGTCTAAACCACAAATTGTTAAATTGACAGGTTTTGTTTTTTTACGAAATAGATTCAGAAAAAATGACAATTCATTTTACCCCTCCAATTTATTTCCACATGTCTCCTTTAAGAGAATCTACCAATTCCTCACCACGATCCTTTTCTTTCTTCACATCATCCTCGAAATCAAATTCAAGTGAAACAATGGAACTTATTTTAATTTTTACTTTTCCTCTAGTAAGTCCGTCAAACATACTTGGAAGTATGCGTTCTAAAGTTTCAGTATCACTAAGATTATTTTTCTTTAGCTCTTGAATTGTAAATGAAAAGAATTTTCTAACACTATCTCGATTATATTGTGTATTATTAAAAATTGCTACCAGAGAAGCTATATTGTTACGTTGTTCACCTGGTACTGTAAATATATAGCTTTCAAAAATGCAATCTTGTGCAG
>JAEORJ010000156.1 GCA_016840945.1 Candidatus Gerdarchaeota archaeon | reverse complement strand
TGGGATCATGGAGCTGGTATAGATGGTCTATGTTGGGATGATGGCAGTTCTGGTGATTATTTAACAATTGATGAAATGCAAACAGCAATAGCTAATCAGGAAACTAAATATTCACGAAAAATTGATTTGATTTCACTTGATGCTTGCTATATGAATATGATAGAAGTAGCAAATGAATTAAAAGATTTAGCTGATTATTTTGTGGCATCAGAAGAATCAGTTCCTGCTGCAGGTTATGATTATAATTCAATAATGGACTTTCTATGTATAAATCCATTAACTTCACCTGAGGATTTAGCTATAGAGTTAGTTAATCTCTATGAAGACTATTATGACTATTCATATGACTATGTTACACTATCAGCCATTAACCTATCAGTGATGTATGAAATAATTGAATATACCAATGATTTTGCAGGTAATTTATCTTTGGTGATTAGTGCTGGTGATGGAGAAGCTATAAATGATGCTTTTTTCAATACTTTAACGTTTTATGCTGATTACATAATTGACTACAAGGATTTCGTTTTACAAATACTAGATGATACAGTTTTAATGACAGACTATCCTGATTTAGAGACTGCTGCTACCAACTTATTGAATGAATTTTCAGACTTAATTTTAAATAATTATCAACACAGTTGTTATTCAGAGAAAGCTTATGGTATCTCAATTTTCATGCCAGTAATGCTTAGTCCTTATGTGTCTTATATTACCAATTATATTTCTGGAGCTGATGCTTTTGAGAATATTGATTGGCTTGATGAAACTCTTTGGGATGAATTTCTAGATGATTTTTATATTGCAGGATTTGGAGAAGAAATCAATTACCTCGAGTTTGGCGTTACTACTGAAACTACAAGTATTTCTGAAGATGAAAATCAATACTATCAATTTACAGTTGTTGAATATGGTGTTTATGAAATAATTTGTCATGTATTTACTGGCGATGCTGATGTCTATCTCACAGATAGTGATTTTGTTTATAATTTGGGATTTAGTGCCTTTTGGAATCCAGATGATGATGTTTATGAAAAAGTACAGACTCATTTACCAGTAGGAAATTATCATATTGTGATCAATGGGTATACAGATGCGAGTTATAATCTTGTTGTAAATCACATAACTATTGAAGAGATATCGTTAAATGAAGAGATAACTGGTTCAAGTGGAACCTATTTAGGTAGTGGTGAAGAAACTGGGTATCATTTTAGCCAAATATATAATCACTATTTTGCAATAGTTTTTGATGGATCAGAATTAGGTGAATATATCTTCACTCTTGAATATGATAATACTGAAGTGGATTTTGATCTCTATCTTTTCTATATCAATTTTGTTCTTTTAGGGAAATCTACAGAACTAGGTGATATAGACTCATTAACTGTTGAAGTTACTTTTGCCTTAACGTTAATTATCTGTGTTACTGGTTATTCAGGCTATGGCTCATTTACTGTTACTGTAACTTCTGCAACACCGTCTAGCTCCATCAATGGTTACACTTGGATAATCTCAATTTTCAGTCTATTAACATTAATTGGCTTAGTAACTTTATTTACAAGAAAAAGAAATCTTCACTAAATGTGAAGATTCTATTATTTTTTCTAATTCTTACAGAACAACAGGGAACTCAAGAGGATAAGGATCGATATTTGTTCCACCATCGAGTGAATAAGTAATACCGCTACTCCAAACTAATTCTGACCAGAAGTTTCCTTCGTCTAAACTAGTTGAATACCATGAATTACTCGCAGCAGTTGAATCAAAAGCTTGGCTTTCATCAATAATTATTCCAGCATAATTGTTGTTGTAAAAATTATTATAATAAATCATATTGCTCTCTGAATTTGTTATGTTTAAACCATAAAAATCATTCAAATTAATCTGATTGTTATAAATTAACGAATCATCAACTAGGTTTAATCTAATACCTTCAGTGTTATTTCCAACAAAATTATACGAGATTTCTATTGACTGACAAGAATAGATATTGATTCCAGTTTTGGTATTAAAACTGCAATTATTATAAGTAATATCAGATAGTGAAATATCTTTGAAGAAGTAGATTCCAATCTTATTATTAAAACAAGTGTTATTTGTAACAGTTTGACTTGACATTTCTACATCATGATATTCACCATAATAAGTCCAATCTTCGCTATCAATCATTATACCGATAACACATTTTTCACAATAATTTTGGGAGATAATGATATTTGATGATTCACCCCAACATTGAATTCCATAAGATATATTATCACAATAATTCCTTGAAATAGTAGTGTAAGAAGAATCTAGAACAGTAATCCCAAATCCTGAATCATCTCTATTGGAACTTTTGACATTATTCCTATTAATATTAGAATAAGGTGAGCTTTCGATATTTATCCCTATACTATTACCATTTCCTAAAAGTATAGTATTATTTGTTATTGTACAAGTATCTTCTGCAACAGAATTAATGTATATTCCAACAAAAGAAGTTAGAGTGCAATTTTTAATTATAAAAAATTTAGTAGTATCAGCAATCCAAATGGCATACACTCTACTTGTTTCAATAATTCTATCTTCAATTCTATACGGATCAACCTCTGTTCCCGTTCCAGGAATATTATACTCCTTTTTAGTGAAATCGTCATCATTCATTATAACAATTACACCATTATTATATTCGTTCGATGAACGCATCCAGAAAATTGCCCCGATAGTTACTCCTGCAACAACAACAATACCAATAATTATTATGATATTTCTTCTGGTAAAGAAACCTGTTTTTTTCCCAAGTGACATTTAATTTCACCAAATAACTGTAGTAGTTAAACGATTAAAATTAAATAAAATTATGTTAACTCCGAAGTAAACAAACTAAAGATATAATAAAGCTATTCGAGATTATTTTTTAGGTTATATCTTCAGCAATTTAAAGGTGTTAGTAAATGGCTAGTACTACTTCTATTTCGGAAGAGGAAATAATTCTTGAAAATATTGAAACACTCCCTAAAATCGATGATTTGTCAGTTTTAAGCGATTTTCCCGAATTAAAAAAACGCAATAAGATCTTACTTGAAATTTTACCAGTTGCTCTTTTTAGTATATTATCATTCACCTTAGGTATGATTTTTCTTAATGATTACATAGCTCCTGGAACAGATGGTGGTTATTATGAACTTCAAACAGCGACTCTGATTAATGAAGGAAAATTATATTACAAATCCCCTGTTTTGATTTTTCTAATCACAGCATTATTTTCATTAATATCAGGTAGTACCACTTTTGGAGTGACTTTTAGTGCAAGCTTATTTTTCGCAGCAGCAGTAGTTACAAATTATTTTGCAGCAAAAATCACTTGGAATAAGAAAGTAGCTTTCCTTACATTACCATTTTCAGCTTTATCGGTTTTACTTCTCCGAATGTCAACGGATTTTATGAAGAATCTTTTAGCAATGGTATTTGTTCCTATTGCTTTAGCTTCGTTTAATAGATATCATCTAAAACGTGAATGGAAATATTTCGTTCTTAGTATTGTTTTTTCTTTCTTGACCATGGGTACTCATTTAATGACATCTTTAGCTCTATCAGTTTCTTTAGTATGCTACTTTGTTGTATATCATCTTTTTACAACAATTGAAGAAAAGAAATTCAATTGGAAAACAATACTTTTCTCTGCTATTCTATTACTTAGCATCGCAGCAAGTATGGGATTAATGTGGATTTTTAATGAATATGCTATACCAATAAAAGAAACAAATTGGGATTATTCATCAAATACTTTACCAGATGGTTCATCAAGTTATGTTCCTTCTGATGATGGTTCAATGACACCTTTAGGTTCACTTTTTAGAGAATTACCAAAATTCGAATCATTTTTGTTAATATTTTTCTTGATATTTACAATTGGAACTCTAGCTATTACTAAATCTAAAAAAGAAAGGAATGGAATGATCCTTCTTTTCAATATGTTTGTTCCTTTATGGTTGTTGGGAGTATCTTTAGATGTAGATGGTTGGTTACAAAGAATGGCTCAAGATATGGCTTCATTTTTAATTTTGGCAAGTGCATTTTCATTTAGCTATCTAATTTTGGGCTTGGAGAAATTTGTTCAATGGTTAGAGAAGAGAAGTAAGAAATTTTCCCTAGGAAAATTCAAACCTCAACTCTCATTTGTAATCATTTTATCGCTGATATTAATCATTCCATTAATATTTAACAGTGTTGCGATGGGAAAATCATTAAAACCTATTTTAACCGAAGATGAGGTTCGTGATCTAAAAAATATTAAAGGACAATTACCAACCAATGATAGTTTATTATATGGCGAACATGGTTTAGAATATTGGGCTTCCTTATTTACTGGCTATGAATGTCAGAAACTTAATTTTGGTGAAAATCAACTTGAGGATTTATACGATTTGCTTAACGTTAGTTCACCGCCATCATATCTTCTGCTTTATAAAGCAAGAACAACGATACCAATAGTGGAGGAAGGAACAGGTCCTTATACAGCTGATACTTTTACACTATATAATCCCATAAATGGATCAATACAAACACATCCAGTAGTTGTTAAATGTATTACTCCTCCTGGTTCAACTGTTTCAATGATGCACTATAAATTAAAGGATTATAAAACGAAGGTTATGATTTCAGATCATGAACTCAATTCGTATGCGATAGGTGGAGGTTATACAGAATGGAATTTTACTTTGCCGTCTAATATTCCCAATGTGACGTATTCATTGGAATTGGAATCTAATTACTATATTGTCCCAGGAAATCCTCTAGTTGAGAGATTATTGATAATTTATCATCATAGTGAACCAGCATTTAACACAGTTTATATTGGGAAAATTTATGCTATTGTAGAGCATAATCCCAGCTATGTATTCACTCCAATACCTGTAAGTTACTATGATATTTCTGAACCAATTAATCAATATCCAGATATTAATGCCCCAGCTCCACCATTAACCGAAGCGAAACCAGCAGAAAAAATACTAACTTTTATTTTATTAATACGATTCCCATTTTTGTCTGATTATTTACACTATTATATTGTCATTCCATTAGCAGTAGTTTATTGGTCACTTTTGTTATTTGGTTCATATCGTGTTGTTAGATTGATAATTAATCAAATCAAAAAAAGAAAATCAAGAGAAATAGAAGAATGAATTTCTTCTGATTTTTTTCTCTTTATTTGTTAAACTGCTAATACTCCTCTTCATGGGTATAGGCTATGCCATTACTTTTAATTTTACCATCCATTAATTCAATTACTCTGGTACCATCCCGAACTAAATTGATATCATGAGTGGTAATCAATAAAGTATTGTGGATTTTGCCTTGTAAACTATATAACAATTCCATAACATTAGCGGCTAATTCTGAATCCATATTCGCAGTAGGTTCATCCAAAATAATCAATCCTGGATTGCCATATTGTGAAATTGCTAAAGAAGCACGTTGTAATTCACCGCCAGATACTTCTAATGGATAAGCATTTTTTCTATGTTCTATTTGAAAAGTGCCAAATAGCGAATCAATATTTGAACTTGGGTATTTAACTAGATTGATTGTTCTACCTGATAAAATATCTTTTAAGAAGAGATTGTCCTTAACAGTAATATAGGGGTGAAGATCACCCTGTTGGGAAACAATACCTATATTTGTACGTCTGAATTTTGCTCGTTCATTATCAGAAAGGTTTTCTAAATTATTTTCTAGAATAGAAAGTTCTCCATTTGTACTTGGTTCTACCCCTGTAAGTAATTTGATTAAAGTTGTTTTGCCAGAACCACTAGGACCAATAATGAATGCAAATTCACCTTTAAAGAATTTCAAAGAAACATCAGATAATGCATGAACATCAGCCCCTTTACTAGAATATATTTTTGAGACATTTTTTAAATTGATATCAATTTTCTTTCCCTTGAAGTAATTATCTTGTAAAGGTTCTACAGTAAGATGCTTTTGCTTTTTCTTGTCCTCAATAACGACTGGCTTAGGTGGTATACCATCAGGATGAACTATTTCAACTTTGGAGTCTTCATAAACTTTGAATTCTAAATCCTTACCTAATTGCAATAGATTATGAACTTGATTGGGAATTCTAACGCTATGAGAAGAATCAATTTGACTTTTAAATGACAGTGGGAATTGGCGATCTTGGAATTTAATATCCTCATCTGATTTAAAAAGTGCACTAACACGTCC
>JAEORJ010000155.1 GCA_016840945.1 Candidatus Gerdarchaeota archaeon | reverse complement strand
TAGAAACAATTTTCTATTCACCAAGACATCCTTTTACGCAAGGATTATTTTATGCTACCCCTAGTATGGCAGCTAAAGGGAGACTAAAACCAATACCTGGTGATGAACCTGATCCAAGGAAGTATCCTTCAGGCTGTAAATTCCATCCAAGATGTGAATATGCAATAGAAAAATGTGCAACAATTGAACCTGAATTAGAACCATTTGTCGAAGAGGATCATTTAATTGCTTGTTGGAGAGCAAAAGAAATTCCTGATTTTGTTCGAGATAGTGATATATAATAGATTAGTTTTAAGTAAAGTATGAAGATCTTTAAAGAAAGTATAGAAGAGTTACTCTCTCAGGAACAATTGGGGAGATGTGATTTTCATACTCATTCATTTTTCAGTGATGGTGTGTTATTACCAATAGAACAATTACGACGTGCTTATGTTATAGGACATATAGGATATGCTATTACTGATCATGTAAGTTTATCTAACCTTGAAATTATTACTCAATTAACAAAAGATTGTATTTTAGCCAGAAATCATTGGGGTATTGTAGCACTACCAGGAGTAGAGATTACCCATGTACCAGCAAATGCCATAGAAGAAGTTGCGTTAAAGGCCAGAGAACTTGGTGCTTGTATTGTAGTAGTTCATGGTGAAACAATAGCTGAACCAGTAGAAGAAGGGACAAATCTAAAAGCAGCACACTGCAAAGAAGTTGATATTTTAGCACACCCAGGGATGATGACAAAACAGGTAGCTGAAGAATGTAAAAAGAATGAGGTTTTTGTTGAAATAACATCAAATAGAACACATCGTGTAACAAATGGGCATGTATTTCAAGTGGGGTCAGTTGTTGATGCAAAATTCATTCAAAATACTGATACTCATACACCTCAAGATATGTTAAATTATATTCAAGGCAAAGAAGTATTAATTGGTGCAGGATGTAGTGAAGAAAAAGCCACCTCAATTTTACAAAAAGATTTACATGCTTTTCTCACAAAAATCTACAACCGATTATAAAACTGAGAATTATTGATAAGAGGGATTTGGACAGGGAAAGTCCCTGTCCAATTAACGAGTGGGTGCCTTTGAAAATAAGATTCACAGGGGGGTAAGTGTATTTTGAGGCTAATCACTCGGTTGAGGAGGATGATAGATATTATGAGTTGATTCTATTATTTTTATTTGGAAGGTTATAAATGACATTCCTGGGGGAGGAATGTCACCGCATTTTTAAGTTATCCTATTTCTAGGGGTTACTTTACAAGTTACTATTTACGCCAATATTAAAATGCGTTCTGGAAAATCCTTTCCCACTGTCTAGTAAATTTGACCGCGAATTAATTCAAATGAGATGTATACAGAAAAGAAAAAGAAGGATATTAGGAAAATGACAGATTGATCATTTCCTAAATTGGGTATTATTGTTGTGGCATTTGTTCTTCTGGCTGAGTACCAAGAAGAGTTAAATTCCAGATTAATAACAGGATCATTCCTAGAACAAATGCTCCAGATATTATTATAAATAACATAATATGTGAACCAGTTTTATCAGTCAGGTCTCCTTCGGTAACTTGTTTAGCCAAAATACTCCAAAAGACAGGATAATAAATTGCCGGAAATGCCATGCTGATTCCACTAGCAACATAATTCAATTTTTGAATGTACTTGTAAACTGGGAATCTTATTCCTACTACTAGTATAGCGGCTGTTAAAAATAATATTACATCCACAGCAATTGAATGGATTGCTTCAAAATCACCATATTGTGGATATTCGATATGGGTTACTGGTTCAATAAAAGTATAACCTTGATGAATTGGCCAATCATGTAAAGCAGGCCAGACCATAAAGTAATGTATTAATGCTGAACCTATAGAGATAACTGCTGCTGAACCAATAATAATTAATAATCTAATGAAGTTTTTCTTCTTTGGTGTATCTCTAGCTATAGGAGAAAATATTAATTCAGCGGTAAAACACATTGTTAATTCTATTGGGAAAGTCATTACTAATAAAGTAAATAATGCTGTTGGACTTGGTAAAGTTGTAAAATTACCCAAAGGTGGATTAATTATAGCATCAACATTTGTTGTAGGATCAGTAGCGATAGGTTGACCATTCTCGGTTGTTGAGAAGAAATCAACACCTTTGTAAGCAACAACGTAGTAACTGCCAAAAGACCAACCAATCATAACAATAACAGCTATGATTATGAATGTAGTTTTGTTAAGTCCCTTAATACTCAATTTCAATATCCTTCCTAATATTACTCAAGTCATTAGTGTTAAATGATTATTTAGAGTTTACTATAATATTGCTCTTAACCTTTTTTACAATAATTATAAGGTTATTCTCATATCAGTAATAATATTACTTTTTAAAATTATTGTGTTAAAATAGAGAAATGAGTTGCTGTAATATCTCCGCAGTTGCACCCCAAATAATGTAATCTTGGTATTTAAAGAACCAAACTTCAATTAATTCATCATCTAATATAATGCTTTGATTCGACCAACTATTTTTTTTAAAAAAAGCATTAAGAGGAATTTTTATGATCTCCTTAACTTCATGCTTATTGATAGTTAAGGGGAAGGGGTAAACAAATTTACAAACAAAAGATGAGAGTAAAATATTAGATGTTCTAGTTTTCAATTGACTTAGCTCACCAAGTAAAGTAATATAATTTCTTGGTACACCTATTTCTTCGTATGTCTCTCTGAGTGCACATTCAAACAATGAATAATCTTTTTTCTCCATTTTCCCTCCAGGAAATGATATCTGTCCTTTATGAAATTTTAGATTTTCAGTTCTCTTTGTAAAAAGTAAATGTAATTCATTAGATTTTTTAAAAACTGGTACAATAACAGCTCCTCTTTTAGAACCGTCATCTGGTAACTTGATGATTTTATTTTGTTGTAATTTTTGTTCTAAATCAAGGAAGTCTACCAAATTTTCACCCGCCAGATTGTTAAAAACTTGAACTTAATAATAGCATTAAATACTCATTTCTATAAATTAATAATATAATCGAATGCTAGTATGAAAAGTTCAATATTTATATATTATAATTATGATATATTCTAAATTCATTAGTCATAATAATTTTTTGAGATTTGTTTTTATTAGCAAAAAAAATTATTAAATAATAATCTGAAAATGCTCATTACAAGAAACTATTATAATTGATAATCTTACATATATTTAATCCGTGAAAGTAAGAGGAATAACCTTTGACAAAAATAATATTGAATCCTGAAACTCTTATAGAAGAAGGTATCAAAGCTAGTTATAAGAGTGATAAAAATCAGGCAATTAATTTTTTGAAAAAGGCTATTGAACTTGATCCTATGTCAATTAAAGCATGGTATTATCTTGGTAGAATTTATTCAGAAATGAGGAATCATAAAGAATCTGTGCGTTGTTTTGAGAAACTAATAAAATTAGAACAAACAGCTTTGAATTATTATAATCTAGCAACAGAATATTATAACGCAAAGCTATATCACAAAGCTATTGAAACATATAAAGAAGCACTAACAATAAACCCCGATTATGTTTTAGCCTATGATGGACTAGGAAATTCTTATGGCAATCTAGAAGATTATGAAAATGCTATTTTATATTACAGGAAAGCAATAGAATTAGATCAAAATGATGTTATATTATATAGCCATTTAGGTTGGGCTTTGGGATGTAATGGAGAATATGAACTAGCAATAATATATCTTAAGAAAGCTTTGGAATTAGATGAAGACCATACTGAAGCATTGTATAATTTAGGATTTTCATATTATTATATAGAGGAATATGAAAAAGCAATTGAAGCATACAAGCGGGGAATTGAGAAGGGTTTTAAAACACCTGATATTTATTTAAATATTGCTTATGCTTATGAAGAACTAGATGAAAAAGAAGAAGTAATAAATGCAATAAGAAAAGCAATTGAATTAGAACCAAATAATACAGATAATTTATTTTTATTAGTCACAAACCTTCATGACGTTGGCTTGATTCCAGAAGCAATTGATAAACTTCAGCAGATAATTGATATTGAACCTGAAAAATTAGATGCTTGGAGAGAATTAGGATTATATTATGATTTAATGGAAAATTATGATGAATCTGAAAAGTGCTTCAAGGAAGTGCAGCGATTACAAGCTAAAATAGAAAAACCAATGTCTGAATCAGGGACAAAAATAAAGAAGCCTTCTATAGACAAGAAAATATCTGTAAAATAAAAAAAAAGAGAAAATTTTCTCACATTTAGGAGTGAGAATATTTTTCTTATTTATGATAATATCGACGAGTAATTAGGATAGCTAAACTTGCTAGACTAACAATACTTAGAGTGATTAATAGTCCAAAGCCTACTGAAGGAGTGGGAGTTGTTCTTGGTGGATGACTATTAGGATCATTTGGATCTGAACCATATTCTACTTCTACTGAATCAAGGAAGCCATCGTTGTCTGAATCAGGATCGTTTGGATCGGTGCCTAAATTGTATTCTTCCCAATTTGTTAAACCATCTTGATCATAGTCTAATAAGGTATCATCAATAAATGGATTTGTTCCAAAATAGACTTCCCATTTATCATCCATGCCATCGTTGTCTGTGTCACTATCGCGAGGATCGGTTTGCCAATAATATTCTTCCCAATTGGTCAAGCCATCTCCGTCATCATCTGCTGTGCCATTTGATGGATCAAGAGGATCATAACCATTATCGATTTCGTATTTATCATCAATGAAATCTCCATCTGTATCCCAATTAGTTGGACTAGTACCATAAGTGAAAACTTCTTCTCCGTCTAACAATCCATCATCATCGGTGTCATCATCATAGGGATCTGTATGCCAAATAAATTCTTGAGAAGCATTCAAACCATCGCTATCATCATCTAAGCCGCTATCTGCTACTAATGGATTATATCCATATAGGATTTCCCAACCATCAGATGGGCCATCATCATCTGTATCAAAATCTAAAGGATCGCAACCATTCACATAACCTGTGCTATTGGCAGCAGGATTTGTTGGTGCGTAGATACCATATATTTCTTCACCGTCTGTTAAACTATCATCATCTGTATCACTATCAGCTGGGTCAGTTCCGTAAGTATAAACTTCATCTGTATCGGACACATTGTCATTGTCTGAATCTAAATCAATTGGATCTGAGTGATAGATGTTAACTTCATCACCATCAAGGATTAGATCATTATCACTATCATCATCAAGGATGTTTGCTAATCCATCATTATCCCAATCACTTAATGGATCGACACCTCTATCGAGCCAATAATCTACTTCATCTCCATCATCTATACCATCAAAATCAGTGTCTGGTAAGTTTGGATTTGTTGTCCAAACATTATTTTCTACATAGTCTGCTAGATTATCTAAATCGGTATCAATACCAAGGATTTCAAATGAATCTACTCCATCAGCTACATAGACCAATGAATTATAGAATTTAACATATTCAGATGATCCTCCGTCATTGAAATGTGCTTTTTGAGTGATATTTGTTATATTATTGGCATCTAAAAGGTATATACCATCTTCTTTTGCGGCAACATATATTTCGTTCCCGGTGAAATCAACCTTTGATACATTGTATGCACTTAATAAATTCGTAATATGTGTTATACCAGCTAAGTTTGAAACATTATACACTTCTAAACCATTTGTTGTATCAGCGATAATTACAATATCACCCATTACATCAATGCCATTAGCTTTTACTGTATCTTGTGTTGCTACAATTGACATTGTAGCTGGGGTTGTTATATCCACAACTTGGAATCCTGCAGTATTAACACTAATATATGCATAGTTTGATTGAATAGCTATTTCTGTTACTAAACCTGCAGTTGCTAAAGATTTCAATAGAGATGGTGACGCAGGATTCGCTATATTAACTGAGACAAAACCCACACCATCAATACCAAGGTAAGCAGTGCTTCCTACTATTTCTATTGCTCTTGCTCTACCTAATGCAAGTTGTCCTGTAACAACTGGATTAGTTACTGTTGCTATAGATAACACTAATAATCCATTTGAAGTAGCACAATAAATATAGTTCCCTTTTAGTTCAATATCATAAATTGATGTACCTAAATTAACATATTCTGATATTAAGATTGGATTTATTGGATCTGTTATATCCATAATTGATAGACCTGATTGGCCTGATGCTAAAATACCTTTTGTACCTTCTAAAGATACAGCACTAGGCTCCCCAGCAAATATCAAATTTGAATAAATCACTGGGTTACTGGAATTGAACATGTTTATAATTTTCAGATCAAAATAATTTGCCAAATAAACAGTCGTTGAATAAATAGCAATATCAAATGCTGCTCCAGGAGTATATGTTTGGGTCCATCGTTTAGTTATAGAAGTTAAATTAGTTATATTGTATAAACTTAATCCACCACCAACACCAGTGGATAAGAACAATTTATAATTAACATCCCATTTAATGAATTGGGCATAACCGGATGAGATACTAACTCTAGTAACATAATTGAATGCAGTTAATGATGAGTAATTGTATACTTTAATACCATTATTACCATCTGCAACATATAATATTCTTGCACTAAAGTCCATGCTTCTGGAATCGGTAATTCCATTCTTCAAAGTAGTAATATACTGTGGAGAGAATGGTCTAATAATATCAAGGACTACAACGCCATCATTACCAGCTGCTAAAAAGCACAAGTTATTTTGTGGATCAGCTTTTATACTTACAATTTCTGAAACACCATAAGTATCAGCAGCTACAACATTGAAGTTGGTTCTATTATCTTTCATATTGAAAACTTTAAGTCCAGCTGAACCTTCAGCAACATATAAGGCGTTAAATCCAATTACTTCAATATCTAGAACTGTATTTCCATCATAATATGAACCTAAGCTTTCAATATCACCATAATCAGAAACACCACCAGCTTCTAAACCTGTTGTTCCACCTATATAACCATAATTTGATTGAATTACAGCATCGTATATTGTTCCACCATTATAGTAGTTTCCTAAAACTATCGGATTTGAAGGATTCCCAACATCGATATAGGTTGCTCCACCACCTAAGCCTGAAACAATAATTATACTTGTAGTGGCATATCTGAATATTTTATAAGCGTTACCAAAATCAACATCTAAATTACCAATTTTCGTCAACCCTTCAGATGAGGATTTCGTTTCTAAATATTGATCAATTAAATCTTGATTTGCTTTCTGTATCTCAAGCTTATTTTTATAATCATCACTTATTTGTTCGGTATAAGCTCCATTCAAGGTACCAACAATGGGAGCAGTTAGTAGAATTACTGTAAAAATGCTCAAAACAAGAAAGATTGTTGTTTTACGTTTCATTATTTCTCACCAATTTTTGTACTAATTTTGGGTTTTTTCTTCTGGACATATCCTTATATGTTTTAATTGAGTGAAAGTTTCTCACTTGATAAATTTTTCTTATTCTCTTTCATTCAATCTTTACTTTTAAGTATTTATTCAAATAGCAAATATCATTTGCATTTATAATTGATTTTATGATTATTGCCTTTTATAAATTAATTATAAAACTTGATTTTAATATCATTTTTTCACTTATTAACGAAAATTTATTTGTCCAAATATACTGATAATATTGATACAAATGAATGCTGCTAAAATCAAATCCGCTCCTTCATTAATTTTCGAATTATATTATACTAGTGCTGAAACACCTAAAGAGGATTTAGAGGAAGTAATCTCTATTCTTGAGAAACTTCAAAAAAAGCAAAACATTAATTTCAAACTATTTGAGAATCCAAATGACAAGAATAATCAAATATTAGCTGATGAAATAAGAACAGCTGCTACTCGAGGGAAATTTAAGGTTGTAAGTGGTGGTGGTGCAGCTTTAGCATTATCAGGATCAAAAAAAATTAACTATCCTCATGGACCAATTTTAGTCGTCAGAAAAGATGACAGGATAGTTAGGGTTTATCCATATGGT
>JAEORJ010000014.1 GCA_016840945.1 Candidatus Gerdarchaeota archaeon | reverse complement strand
TGGTAATCATACTTTAAAAGATAATAATCCTCATTACCGTTAGTGTCTTGAATATAAGCAATTATTGGCTTAGTTGGATGTATGACCATTAACGTAGAGGATAATTTATCAGTTAATACTCTTTTTTCACCATTCCAAATAATTATTTCATTATGTTCTCCTTTATTTGACTGATAGAGAAAATCACTTCGTTCTTTATTACCACTTAAATTTAGGATAAATTCCATCTCAAGTAAAGGGCTTAATTTTGTTAATATTACATCATTATCAATTATTTTATTCATAAAAATAGCTCCTCATTTTTTTCTACAATATTTCTTTTACAGCAAGTCTTATCAGTCGAATTATTTCTAATTGTCAAATCAAGAGTTTTTGATTTCGTAAAAAAATAAAGGGCTAAGATTGAGAGAACACCTAATATACCTGAACCAACAAATAGCCAGTTTAATACTATGTATTCTCCCAATAAACCCGAAACAAAAATACCTATTGGTGTTATAGCATTGGCTATAAAGAACACTGTGGAAGTTACACGACCTAATCTTTCTTTTGGCACAACTAATTGTATAGCAGTAAAAAATGAGATATTAGCAATGGGATTGAAGAACATAGCACAAAAGAGGATTATGCCAATGAATAGAAATCTCAGTTCTGCAGTACTGGGAATGAATATAACTATTGATTGAATAACGAACAATAGGCATATGGAAATTACTGAAACCTTAATCTTATTTCTAAATCCCTTAAAGAAACACATAAATGTACTACTAATAATGATGCTTACTTGCCATAAAATGACAACTAAAGCATAATTACTTTCTGAACCCAGATGCACATTGATAACAAATAATGGCAGAAGAGCCATCATAGGTGAAAAGAAGAAATTAACCAAAGGGACCATGAGAATTGTAGGAAGGAGTCCTTGAATCCCTTTAATGGTAGATAATCCCTCTTTTATTTGTTTCATAAAAGAAATCTTAGGCTGATTTGCTTCATTATTTCTAGGTATTTTAGAATATACTAATGGTACAATTGTTAATAGAAAAGTACCAAGATCGATCCATAAAATTGTCTCAATGGGAATGAAATTTAAAAGAATCACACCAATAATTCTAGCTATCCCACCACCTAAGAATGTTACACTATTAAATTGGCTAATGAATTCATCTTCAACAAGAAATGGAATAATCGAGGTTATAGTAATTTCATGAAAGACCTGTGTTATACCTCTTAAACCTAAGAGAATGATAACTGAAATTAAGAGGTAGTTAAGATTAGTTATATGATTACCATTAAAACAATAAAAAATTACTACTAATATTGTAGTAAATACTGCTTGTAAAAAATCAACTATAAAAAGCATTTTTTTTCTATCAACAGTATCAATCAATACGCCTGAAATAGGTGCAACAATGAGATAAGGTATGAAATTCATTAAAGTGGCAATACCCAATATGAACTCGCTTCTTGTTGTTTCAGAGACCCACCATAAAAGTACAAAAGATGTTAAGGTTGAACCTAGGAGTGACAATTGCTGACTGATCCATAGGATGATTGTTCTTGCAGGTATTCTTTTTCGTTTGCTTACAGGATTTATTTCTTTAATTTCCTCTAACATTGTGTATTGCCACCAATAAAGGACTGAGTTTTTTTCATTTTGAAAAAACTTTCAATATAAAAATAATTTTACTAATATAAAAGATTTTTCATTATGAAAAAATTTTTATTTTAAAAATAATTAACAGTTATATGTGTTGAAAAATATGTCCAATAGTTCAAAATCCCTGATTTTAAAAGCATATGAGGATGCTATAATGGATCCAATAAAATATGGCATCATTACTTCATTAAGTTGGTATGGGAAATTAAATCTTACAAAGATATCAAAGCATATCAATAAACATGAGAGCACAACTTTTCGATATATTAAGAAACTAATAGATGAAGGAATAATAGAAATTGATATTGAGAAAACAACTAGTGAATGGGGAAAATATTACAAGTTAACAGATGAAGTCCAAAAAATCTATGATAAAAAAATTGCTGAAGTTGAGAACTTTGGGGAATTAATTATCAGTAATAAAGAATTCCGTAACAAATCTGAAGATGAATTTCAGGCATACTATATTAATGAATTATTACATAAAAATCTTGAAGAAGATAAACAAGAAGTATTAAATTACCTTTCTTTACAGCAAAATATTCAAACAACAATTATGAATGAATTTCTAACTAAAAGACAACTTTTCAAAGAATTTTATGAATCAAATAAAGAGAATCTTCGAATTGAGGACATATATTTAGAGCCATGTGATTTCATAATGTTAGCCAATACAATTCGAATGAGTAAATTCAAACATTTATTTAGAATATATGAGGTAGTATACAAGTTCAATAATGAAATAAAGAAACTAGTTTCTGAATTTGAAAAAGAAATGGATTTAGAGAATGTTCCTGAAAACAAACGATTCACACATGTCTTACAATTATTTAGCTCAAATACTGATTTTCTATACAGTACAAAAATATTAGAAAAATAATTTTAGATTCTTTTTTGGATTTAAGTATTCGAACGAATTTAGAGTGATTATGTAGCTTAAAAGTATCAACACCTAAGTTAGATATTATCAAGTATTCTTTGTTCAATTTTTTTAGCAAGCTGTTTTATTTCTAAAAATTCACTTTCAGAATGGTTATAATGTAAATGAAAATACATCTCTTTTCGGAGCGTAAATACTAGAACAATCAATCCACCAAATGGATTAGAAATTGCCCCATAAAAAGAAATAAGCGAAAATTTTTCAGTATCTTTAATTAAACCTAATCGATCTAATGATCCTAAATTTGTTAGAAAAACTGATTTTCTATTTTCTGAAATATCTACTGTAAATCTACTCATTTTATTAATAGTTGATGGTGGAAGTGCTTTTGTAAAGATTTTTTGAAAACCAAATACTTTTCGATCACGAAGACTAAGATATAATTTTCGTTGATACTTACGGGTATTTGTCCAGAAATTTTTTCTCTTTCTATACCTCATTTTAACCATTCCACCTGCTACATAATTTCCGAAAGATTCGCCTATTGGATAATTTAATCGATCCCGTAAATTTACTGGATTATTTATGAGTTTTATATCTGAGAGAAAAACCGTACAAAGTGCACTGTGAACACTAACTTGTTCTTGTTTACACTTTTTCAAAAAAGCATTTGTTTGATTTTCAGACAATTTCCAAGAATATACTCGCAAACCTTCATACTTTTTCTTTACTATTGATTGTAAATCTTCAGCTTTCTTTTTAAAACCAAAACGTAAACCATGATATAATTTTAATAAACCAAATAATAGATTCCCAAAAATTGGTTTTTTAGGTATCATTTTCCGCACATTTGGAGGAAATATATCCTGCTTGCTTAATGGGATTGAAAGAACTTCAATCTCTTCATTTGGATTGTTTAAAAACTCAATCAAGTCTCGAGCAAGAAAGAACATTGATAATCCATCAGCAAATGTATGTTGAACACAAATTACTATATCTGAAAAATCTTGAGAATTTAACATTGAGACTCTAATTAATGGTGCAGCTTTCTGATGATAATCGAATGCTGTAACTAATTGTTTTCTAAATTCTTCCTCTGTATCAGAATCTTTTCCAAATGCTATTACTTTGATGGGAATAGATCCTACACCATCTGAAATTATCACTGGTTTATTATTATCATTAAGTGAAACTGTTACCTTCAATAATGGATGACGTTGTTGAAGCTTGGAAAGAGCAATTGCAAGAAGCTCCTCTGTTAATTGCCCCTTCATTCTTAAAACTACCACAATATTGTAGGGTTGTCCAATCGAGTAATTGATATATTCAAGATCGTTAAGTTCACGAATCATAAATTCTCACCAATTATAAATAACAATAAGCAAATAATATTGACTTTAATAGCTTATGCTAAAAAAAAATTTTCTAAAAAAACTCAAATAAACATTAAATTGGAAGTTTGTATATAAGAAAATGCTTAAAAAAAAAGTAATAGTATTAAGTTGTTTTAATGGAGACATTAAATAATTATGAATTTTAAATTTAATTATAATAAATTATTATTAAGAATACTTTTAGTTGGTTTTTTTATTTTAACATTAACCACAACATTAGTTATGAGAACAAATGGGATTAGTAGTAAAAGCAATATTAAACTTGTAGATAGCGCGGAACCAGAAATTACTCAAGTTACCAATACTCCCGACTCTCCTTTTGAAAGTGAGATTGTTACTATAAGTTGTAAAATAATTGATGACTCAACATTCACAGCAAAAGTAAGTTATCGTATCAATTATGGAGCATGGATCAATGAAACATTGCTTTTTGATGCTGATGATATATATTATGCAGAATTGGCATCTTCCTTTTCAGCTGAAGATTTCATACAATATTTCATAACTGCAATTGATGACTCACCAATTCATAATACTGCTATTAAGGATAATTATGGCATGTATTATAGTTTTACAGTAGAAGAATTAGATGATGAAGGTCCAGTAATAGATGGAGTATATTTCCTTCCTGAACAACCAATGCTTGGTGATACTATTACTATTTACTGTAATATTACTGATGAATTAAATTCTGTTTTATTTGCCAGAATTTTCTTCCGTTTAGATGGTGGCACCTGGAATTATTTTGCCATGCACACAGAAGATGATATAGTTTATAGTGTTGTATTAGCAGCTTTTGAAACCAGCTTTTTGATAGAATTTTATATAATGGCAAATGATACTGCTCCAAGTCAAAACATGGCTATTAATGATAATAGTGGGCAATATTTTAGCTTTACAGTTCTTGAAAATTCTGAAAATAATGCTATTAGTACAAGTGTGCCAATTATAGTGTTTTCCATCTTAAGTATAATTTTAATTAAAAGGAAGAAATCATGAATTCTTCTTTCTTTTTTTCTTTTATTTTGCAAATAATTAAGAATTAGATTATTTATAATATATTATATTTTAAATTGATTAATTAGCAAAAGTCTCTAAGTAGAAAGTCAAATAATTTCATAAGAAGCTTCTTTTGATAATAAAATTTAATTATATAGAGGCGTTATTTAACAATATCTCCGAAATAAAAAAGGAGTTTTTATAATGAGTCAACATATAAGACAATTAGGTGAAACATATAAAAGTATATCAACTTGGATTTGGATAACCATTTTTTTCTTTTGGTTGATATTTCCACTAATAGTTTTACTTGTTAAGGAATTTCAACTTGCTAGTGAAATGAAAACTGCCGGTCAAGCAAACAATGATCAACAATTAATTGCTTTAGGTGATAGAGAACTACTAATTATTATATTTAATTTGCTTGGTTCAATAACTGGGATTTTTGGTTTAATTGCTTTGATTTTGGTAATAATCCAATTAGGTGAACAAAAAACATGGGCAATGAATAGGAATGTTCCATTAGCAGCAGAAGGATATGGACAAATTAAAACTTGGGTATTGTTATCAATTTTCTTATGTTGGTTAGTTATCCCACCAATCATTGGACTATTTATGATACCTATAGGTTATAAAAAAGTCGGTGATGCTTTAGCACCATAAAATTTTTCCATTTTTTCTTTTTTTCTTATTATTTTTTATCAGTAATAATTGTAGGAAATTGTTTTTTAGCCCACATATCTGTACCATCATGTAAGCTTTTTACATTATCAAATCCTGCTTCTTGTAATATATCTGCTGCAACTAATGATAAACCACCACCATAACACATGGTTATTACTTCTTTATCATGGTAATTTGTATGAAGTTCCTCAATTTTTTTCATCATTTTTAATATAGGATAAGAATAAGCTCCTTTTATATGACCATATCTTGTATTGAAATACGATGCCATCCGTACATCAATTAGTATTGGTGATTTATCATTGGTAATACGTTCATATAATTCATCAACAGTTATTTCTTCTACTGGCCAATCTCCTCTTTTCATTCTATAAACAAAAATTTTGATGAATGAATTTACAATTCTTAGCAATCTAAATCTTTTTTTCACTTTTAACACATCAGTAATTTATTCAAAGTTTCTTACTAATTAGAATTATTATGAGCAATAATGATAACAACATTGCCTTTTTTATGACCTAGTTCAACATATTTATGAGCTTCAATAATTTGTTCCATTGAATATTTTTTATCTATAATAGGTTTAATTTTACCGGCTTCTATTAGATTTTTGTAATAATACAAATCTTCAGGTATCAAGTCTTTTTTAGAACCAGTGTTCTTTTCTATATTAAGATAGAGACCATTTTTCTTTAATGCTTTTTTTCCATGAGCAGCTGAAAGTTTGTTTACAGCATCAAAAATTACATCATAAGTCTCGCCTTTGCTAGTAAAATCCTCTTTGGTATAATCAATGACTTTATCAGCACCAATGGATTTTACCATATCCAAATTAGTTGTACTACAAACACCTGTGACTTCTGCGCCTAATGCTTTTGCTAGCTGGACTGCATATGTTCCTACACTTCCAGATGCTCCATAGATCAACACTTTTTGTCCTTTCTGTATATTTGCTTGTTTAAGAACAACTAAAGCTGCTATTCCTCCTGTAGCTACTCCAGCAGCAATTTCCTCATAAGATAAATTTGTTGGTTTATGAGCGATCATTCCATCCTCAGATAAGCATTTGTATTGAGCATATCCACCCAATCCAGACCAAAATGTGGATGCAAAAATTTGGTCTCCAACTTTGAATTTTTTTACTTTATTCCCAATGGCTTCAATTTCACCTGCTAATTCCATCCCAAGTATAGAATTTTTTGGTTTTCTAAATCCTAACATTAATCTAGCTAAGAATCTTTGAATACCAGGAATGTTAAGACTACGCATTTTAACATCACCAATTGTAACAGAAGTTGCAAAAACCTTTACTAAAACCTCATTATCTTTTGGTTTTGGTTTTTCAACCTCATTAAGTTGT
>JAEORJ010000154.1 GCA_016840945.1 Candidatus Gerdarchaeota archaeon | reverse complement strand
TCTGTTGCAAAAGTTTCTTCCCCACCTTAACTTGCCCCTTTTTTCAACATACTCCTCGTTATTTATGATTTGATGCACTAGTTACTCAATAGGCGACAACCTTTTAAATGACATTTATGAAATTTCTGAGATTTAATTTCTTATCAATAGTCACACTAAGTTTATTATTGTGTCTTAATAATAAACATTAAATTATATCAAGATGAGAATTGAAGAAATTACAAACAAGAAAGTAAAATTATTTGATGATGGTCAGGAAAGGTATTCTCTTTTGACTGTGATTGTTGAGAACACATTAATCCTTACCTGGATATTAACAGGGGGATATTTATGCAAAACGCTATTCCCTATAATTGGATTGATATACTTGATCTACGGGTTTTCGATGGTTTTAGTCGTGATGAGAATATTGGTATGCAGAAATTGTTATTACTATGGAAAACTATGTCATACAGGTTGGGGGAAATTATCTTCTTTATATTGCAAGCAAGGTGAAATAACCCGATTTGGATGCGGTTTTTCAGGGAAAATAATTCCTATATTCTATGCTTCAATGACATTTATCCCACTAATTATGGGAATTATTTCAATCGCAATGAAATTCTCTATATTCAATTTAATTATTCTGTTAATATTTTTCGCAACAGCATTTCTCAGTTCATTTTCAATAAGAAAAAAAGCCTGTGTAAAATGTAAAATGAAAGAAATTTGTCAAGGAAGTTTGGATAAATAATTGAGGAATACAATTTACGTTTGCTAACAGCCAATATAAGTAAGCTGGGGTCTGGGGTTTGCGAAAAGTTTGTACATTTAATCAAAATTATAGCGGTTTGATAAGTAAGTGGCTACGAAAACCCAGCCTACTTATATTGGCGAACCCTTGTGCTTCATGCTCAAAAGACGCAGTACCAAAAGGATTTAGCAGTAAAAATGAGTATATTTGTGCTTGAATAACTGGACTAAATGAGAATAACAGAAAGAAAATATTTAGACTCTTATATTAAGTCAATTGGACATGAGATTCCTACACTAATTGAGAATTTTGATTTTTCAGAGAATAGAGGTGGATTTGAGTACTTGACAAAATCTTCAGCCGTTTACTCATCGAATATTGAGGGAAACAGTATCGATTTGAATTCTTACATGAACTATGAAATGAATAAAGACAAATTCAAAGTCGGAAAAGAGATTGAAGAAATTGAAGATTTGATTGAAGCATATGAGTTTGCGCAAAATAATGAACTGAATGAAAAAAACTTATTGACTTGTCATAAAATATTTTCGGACTCATTGTTGATAAGAAGTAAAAGGGGGAAATATCGTATTGAACCGGTTGGAGTTTTTGGAAAATTAGGTTTAACTTATATGGCAGTTGAACCTGAATTTGTGGAGAAAGAAATGAAAGAATTTTTCCAGGATTTGAATGAATTAATTTCATCCGACCTCAATGAAATTGAAGTTTTTTATTTTGCATCTTTGCTCCATTTACGATTTGCACATATACATCCATTTCGAGATGGAAATGGTAGGGCAGCCAGATTAATTGAAAAATGGTTTGTCACAGAGAAATTAGGACATGATTTTTGGAAAATGTCATCGGAGGAATATTATAAAAAAAAACAAGTGAAATATTACGAGACAATTAATCTGGGTGTCAATTTTTATGAATTGAATTATGACAAATGTTTTGGATTTATGGAAATGCTTCCGAATTGTCTGAGATAAAGCACGAAAGCACAACAACAAATATAGGTCATTTAGCGGATAGTGCTAATTCTGATTACTATATTTTTCAAGCGGATAATAATGAAATTGGTTATGCGATAAGGAACAATGATGGCGTTTTGATTGAGTTTTATGTATTAGACAAATACATACCTAACAGTAATGAGTTTTTTAGACAAGTATTGAAAGACTTATCAATAACGGATATTTACTGTAAATCATTTGATTCACTTTTGTTAAGTTGTTGTTTAGTGAATACCCTTCCATATTCGATTCTGGGATTACTATATCGTGATTATGTTGAAGTATTGATAAAAAAAGACTCGAATATAGTGATGAAAAGGGCTGACCTTTCATCTGTAGGATTAATACTGAGACAAGACGATTCAATAAAGGAACTTTTCGAAACAGAACAGCAATTAACTGATTTTATAAAAAATGAGAATGTTTTTGAATTTTACAAAAACGAAGAATTTATTGGTTGCGGAATGACAATTAGGACACATCCGGATTGGAGTTTTTGTGATTTGGGAGTTTGGGTTAATCCTTCAAAAAGAGGAAATGCCTTTGGTTCACAGATTATTTTAAACCTGAGAGAATACTCGATTAAAAACAACTTGAAACCGAGTTGCGGATGTGCAATAGAAAATAAAGCATCACAGAAAACTATTGAAAAAAGCGGATTTGTAAG
>JAEORJ010000153.1 GCA_016840945.1 Candidatus Gerdarchaeota archaeon | reverse complement strand
GATGAAATATATGAGCATACATCAATAACTTGCTCATCTAAAGAGGTATTTTTGCAAGAAATAACCCAAAAGTCAACAGATGATTTTTATCAAAGAAGAATTCTGATAGATGAAGCTCATGAACCATATTATTCAGCATCTCATAATAGTATAATCTTCTATTACCAATACACATTAAGGGCATTAAAAGATGAATTAACTCAAATGGGGCATTTAGTTGATATTTTGAACCAAGGAGAAGTGTTAACAGAGACAAAATTATCATCTTATGATCTATTACTAATTCCTCCATCAGTAGCATATCATTATAATGATGAATTATATGCAATTGAAAATTGGCTTGAAGGAGGAGATAAAGGCTTATTGTTTATTTTCTTAGGATATACAAATGATAATATGCAAGATTTGTTGTATAATTATGGGTTTGAATTTACTAATCAAGGATATAGCTTAGTAGATATAAATGATTATGAGGGAAGTGAAACTGAAGTAATATTTGATTGGGGAAATATTGCTACTAATGAAATAACTGCTAATATTCACACCATAAGATGCCGCGAGAATTATTATATAAAAACTAAGCCCGTAAGTGCATTTAATGTTATACTAACAGATGGCGATAATACCGCTTTTTATGGGTACTATGATGAGTATTATGAGGGAAATTACTATATTGAAAGATATGCTAGATATGATAATTTAATGGTGGCCTATGACTACCAAACAAGCTTATTAAAACATAGCCGAATTATTGTCTCAGGATTAACAACTTTATGGACTACTTACCCAGTAAATGAGCCATATTTAGATTATGATGATGAAGAGTATCTTTACAATTACGATAATTTGCAATTAGCTTTCAATTCTATCAATTGGTTGCTTAATTGCTCTGATTTAATGGTTATTGATTCAGATAATGATACTATTATCGATTATTCTGAAATCAATTATTATCATTCAAATCCTTATTCAAATGATACAGATGGCGATAACCTCTTGGATAATGTTGAGCAAGCACTTCATCTTAGCTTAATAAATAATGATACCGACATGGATGGTTTGACAGATTATGACGAATTGTATCTATATTTTACAAATCCTTTGAATGATGATTGTGATAATGATCAATTGAATGACGGAGACGAGATATTGCTTTATAATACTGATCCATATGTTAAAGACACTGACACTGATGGAATACCTGATGGTTATGAAGTAATGAACTTCATGCAACCAACAAATTCATCAGATGCATCTGAGGATTTTGATTCTGATGGGGTAACAAATTTGGAGGAGTATATTCATCAATCAAATATCTATTCTAGTGATACTGATAATGATTTGATACCTGATTATGATGAGATTTACCTATATAATACAAAAGCTTATTCAAATGATACTGATTGGGATTTGCTATCTGATTACGAAGAGTTAGCAATCTATGGTACCGATCCTAGAGATCAAGACACAGATGATGATTATTACAATGATTATTATGAAGTATCTGTTTTGGGATCAGATCCGCTAGATCCAAATGACCCCACTCCTCAAACAACTCTTGTGCCAATTACACATAGCACAATAAGCATTTCGATTGAATTTCTTTGGATAGTTTTACCTTTGATATTCATCTCTGTAATCATCAATTTAATTAGACGAAAATACCACTAAACGATTATTAAATTATCTTTTTTCTACTTCTCTTTCTCAATTTTTTACTTTATTGAATCAATTATTTTTTCTGCATTAACCTATCAAGAGCATTTATCCAATCATCTAAGTCCCTTATTAACCAAGCAGCTGAATCGGTTTGTCCTTCTTCATTAATAAAAATAATTTTCAACAATAATCTATTCTTTGATTTTCTTAAATGCCATTTTGCTTTCTCAACTTTTACAATATTTTTGATGGGTATATTACTGACTTTCTTTGGCATCCACATCTCAAAAAATAACTCTTTAGAAGTTAGTATGAGTACTCCATTCCCTCGAAATTGCCATAATCCTCTTGATTCTTGCCCAAAGAAATTAGCTCCTGCAAATGATCTTATTATATCGCTTCCTTCAAATTTCTCTAAGATTTTTTTACTTCGATCGATAAACAATATCTCTACCTCTTTAACGAAACACTATCTTAACTTACTCTATTACTAGTATTTATAGTTTCTATTTTATAGCAAATGCTTTTTAGAGCAATTTCTTTAATTTTTTACTACCCAAAATAATTCTCTAATCAAAACTCTTTTTAACAAAAATCATTTCTTGAGATTTAGTTTTATTGTAAGGTTGATAATAAATGACAATTCGATTAGTTATAGATAGTGCTTCTGATATACCTTGGGATTTTGCTGATAAACATAAAATAAAAGTTGTACCTTTAAGTGTTTCTTACTATGATCAAAGCTTTAAAGAAGATCGTAATTTTGATTTAGAAAAGCATTATAGATATTATGAAACAGACAAGGACTTTTTACCTAAAACCTCTCAACCTTCACCTCGAGAATATCTAAAAGTGTATGAAGGACTTGATAAAGAAGGAGCAACTGAAATAATTGTTGTTTGTATCAGCTCTGCTTTGAGTGGAACCATGAATAGTGCTCGATTAGCTGCCAACATGTTTTCCGAAATGAATAAAGAAGTCAAAATTCATTTGGTTGATTCATTAAATGCTTCCTATACTGAAGTTTTCTTGATAGAAGAAGCATTAAAACAAATAAAGAAAGGATTGAAAGCCGAGGAAATTGTTGAGATATTAAATAAATTGGTGAAAAATATCAAAACATTCATTCTTATTCCAACCTTGCGCTATTTACATCTTGGTGGGCGAATAAACATAGCAAAATATCTCTTGGCTAAATTACTGAAAAAAATGGCAATTACTCGAGTCAATGAAAAAGGCACTAATGAAACAGCTGCAACAGTAACTTCGATTAAAGAAGGTTTAGAATTATTAGTAAAACTTACGACTGAGAATAATACTCGATTCCCTAGAAAAGTTGCTATTGTTCATGCAAATAATTTAGAACATGCAAATGTCTTGAAACAATTAGTTGATGAAAATATCCCTAAAGCTGATTGTGTCATAATTCAAACAAAATGCACCATATCAGCTCACACCGGACCAAATGCTGTTGCCCTATTATCAGATTTTGGAATAGAATAAGAAGATTGGTTATTTTACCAATCTTTTTTTATATAGTCGTTAATTCAGGTTCTACTTCTTTTGATTGACGTTGCATTGTTTTAGGATCAGTTAATATTATAATTATGATTATAGCCATAAGCTGAACACCAAAACCTATCAGCATACCATATGTGGGAAAATAGATGTTATTTGGCATTCGACCATTTATTATTCCAAGTTGCCAATATGGAAATACCGCTGCGCCAATGTTCGTTGTCCAATGAAATAGCATTGCAATTAGTACGCTACCATTTGTATTATTATATAACCAAGTATAGATAACAGAGGAAAACATTATCATTGGTATAAAGAAGATAAATGGTATAAAGCTTTGAGTTGTACCAGAGATAAAATGCATTGGTAAGTGCCAAATACCCCATATAGCACCTAACAGAAAGCTTGCTGATAGAGCCCCCATATGTTTTTGTAATTTTTCTAATGCAAAACCACGCCAACCAAATTCTTCAGCTAAAGGTCCACCAGTGAAGAATGCTATTAAAACAGCTCCAACAAAAAATCCAATGTTGTAATAGTTTTCCTCAAGAGTATAACCAAATATTGCTATTGATAAAGCAAAAGCTACTCCTGTAATTACTAGTCCAAGAAGTAATGTTGGTAATAAGTAAATTTTCTTGAATTTAGTTTCAATACCTTTTTTGTAAAGATTCTTTAGCCCTTCTTTACCATAATAAATTGCTGTGATAATAGTAGCAATTATTGTTGGACCAAATAGCGCAAAAATACTTAGTACAGTTATTAACCAATCAGGTGGTGAAATTATTTCATATGATTTTAAAATAGATGGAATTTGAAGTGACCAAGACCAAATTAATGTTAAAAAGAAATAAAGAACCAAACTGAT
>JAEORJ010000152.1 GCA_016840945.1 Candidatus Gerdarchaeota archaeon | reverse complement strand
GCTCTTCCGATCTCATATTCATGATTACTTGCTTCTGGTACATCGCTTGGTTCAATAATTGTTATTGTGCATTCGTCAGGGACAACATTTCCTTTTATGAATTTTCCAAAGCAATTAACTACTTTCCAACCATTATTTGCTACTTCTACTGATGCTTTGACCATGCAATGAACATCAGCCCCTCGATTTTGATAAGCTGTATGACGACCATATTGTTCAGTTTCAAACGTCATTTCTTTTAGGATGCCTTTTATTGTCTCTTTCTTCTTTGGTACTGTTATTGTTGCACCCATAGCATTCCTTCTTCTGGAAATAATAACTTCTCCAGCACCATCAAGATTCATTACTACGTCAGGCATTCTTTCAAATTTTTTCAGATAATTTCCAGCACTATGTACCCCACCTATCTCTTCATCCCCCGATAATTCAAAACAAACTGTTAATTTATCACTAAGATTCAACTCCTGTATCAGTGGTAAAATGGTCATTATTGATGCTACATTATTTTTATTGTCAATTACCCCCCGACCATAAGCAATGCTCCCATCTTTAATTGTCATATTAAAGGGATCTGTCTCCCATCCATCACCTACTGGTACTACATCAAAATGAGCCATTAGTAGTAAATGGAATTTCCCGCTTCCTACTTTTCCATAAACCGAATAATAACCTTCATCTTCAAAGAGATTAGTATTAATATCCTTGCTCTTCAAATAACCAATAATATAATCAGCACAATCTTTGGGTGCTTTTATATTATCATTTGGGATATTGACGGTATTATAACTAACTAATTTTTCTAACAAACCAATTAATTGTTCTTTCTCTATTTCAACCATCAGTAAACAACCTAGTTTTTCATTCTTTAAATTCTAATTGCTTTTGAGCTTTTAAATTATTAGCTTTTTTGGAATAAAGTTAAAAATCATATGATACTTTTATTTAAGCTTAATATATATCATTACTTGGTGTATAACTTGGGAATTACTATCTATTTTATTGATCATGCTTCCTTTAAGATTAAAATAGATAACAAATTTATCTATATTGATCCATATGGAGGAACTGCAGGGGATTATAAAGATAAAGCTGAAATAATCCTCTCATCCCACCGACACAGTGATCATAGCAATAAGCAAAAAATTGCTTTTGCTAAAAAAGAATCCACTGTGGTTTTAACTTCCACTGATAATGTACCCAATCTAGGTGGTAACGCACAAGCACTTGATCCCGGACAAAAATTCGAGCTTGGAAACATCACTATTTATGGTGTTCCTGCTTATAACCATAAGAGATTTAGAGAACCCGGCATACCATTCCATCCCAAAGGTATTGAAACTGCCTTTATAATCGAAGCAAATGGTAAACGCATCTATTTTGCTGGTGATACTGATTTTATTGAGGAAATGAAGGATTTGCAGAAAATTGATGTGGCAATTTTACCAATTGATGGCCATTATACCATGAGCCCTGATGAAGCTGTTGAAGCTATCGGTGCATTTAAACCAAAAGCTGTTATTCCAATGCATTATGGTAATCAAAAACCTGACGATTTCAAGAAAAAGGCTGAGAAAAAATACCCTGATATTAAAGTTAAAGTCATTAAACCTGGAAAAGAATTAGACCTTTAAATCTGATTTTTTTTCCCTTTTTTCTTTATTTTTTATTAGCACAAACTATTAATCCTCAATCAATATATGTAATTTTGATTGCTATTTGGAGGGTGTTGTAAGTGCAATCTAATTCAATTAATTCTAGAATAGATACAATAAATCAACCAATGCATACTAATGATTGGAAGTTATTTCTTCAAACAATCTTGATTATTTTAGTAATGAACTTATTATTATTGCAAACAAATTTTAAGACTGAGGATACATTTTGGAAATTCTATGGTGGTGGAAAATCCATTTATGTAGATTTAATAAGCAATTATTGGTCAATTAATATCGACTACTCATATTATTATTATGGAGTAACCGAGTTTAAGAATTATGCTTTAGCTGTTTATGGTATAACTATACATTACAATGCTATAATCTTAGTCCTTTTAATTTTAGGGTTAATCGTTTTTGCCCTTGGTTTTACTTATTGGATATTTTTGGTTATTCTTCAAAAAAATTGTTTTGTTTCTAAAAAATCACCTCCTGGTATTTTAGGGGTTAGTTTTTTAACAACAGGTTCTTTTATAATGCTTTTAGGATATCTTTCTTGTTTAAGACTCAACAATGATTTAATCCATCTTGCAAAAGCTATGGGCAATTATTCAACAGAAGGATTTAGTACATTCCTATTTACTTTTACAATTATAGGAGTTATTTTTATTATCAGCTTATTTTTATTGATTTTAGTTTTTAATAAATCACAATTTGTCCCTCGCTCAGAAACCAACCCAATGATCATTCAAGAACGAAAGAAAGCTTTAGGAAAAACGCTGATTATTACTATAATTTGTGGTATTGTTAGTTCTTCTTTGAATTTCGTACTTGGTATTGTGGCATATACTAATATGTCAAATATTCCAGGTTATTTTGGTTTTATGGGCAGTATGTATTTCATTGAATCTGTTATAATTGGCATTTTGATAGGATTTAGTTCACGCTTTAGAACCATTGTATTTGATATTGCATCATTGGCAGCAATCATTTTTTCAGTAGCATTGATAGGACCAACTTATTTGGGTAATATTTTTGGTTATGGCCCTCTTTGGGAAATTTCTTTGCCTTGGATTGGTGTTTGTAATACAAGCATTTTCATTTTCCTTTTAGCTATTATAGTCTCCAGAAGTAGAGGTTATCTGAATTATGAAACATCTCAAACAAATCAGAATGCAATTATATCTAGTGATAAAACATAACCATTGCCCCTTGACAGAATAAAAGTGTTTAATAATGTAAAAGCTCCATTTACCATTTAGAAGTAAGCATAAGAGTTGATATTAGTTATGGTAAAGAATATTCCCGATATTATTTTAGCACGTGAAGCTAAGTGGATGTATGAAAAAGGCCGTGGTTTTGAACCTATTAAGGGGGATATGACTCGTTGGCGTGGATTGATTCCTGGTCGAGGTGAATTCTCTAACCGGTTCTTTACTGTTGAAATTGAAATCTTAGATGGTTTTCCAGCCACTCCTCCTCTTGTCAAAATGATTTCTGAAGTAGAGCATCCACGTGTCGGTGATGGCAAAATTATTGATTTATGGATTGTTCGACGTTGGAGTCCTGATTATCACCTTTTCCAAGTTGCGAATTCCATTAAAGGATTGTTTGCACGCGAACCTTTACGACCAGCAAGACATCTCCTTGAGAAAGATGTACCTGCGAAAGCTGCTGCTCAACCAGAAAATGCTATCGCTGTGTATAATCGTCAAAAAGAACAACTCGAAGATGTCCTTTCTCAGAAGGAATCTGAAATCGCTCGCATAAGAGCTGGCTTGAGTGGAAAATCAACAATTGATCGCCATTCTGAACGTGAGAAGTATCTTGAAAGACGAAAATTAGAACTTGAAGAGGAATTATTTGATATTGAAGAACAATTCCATTGGGCAGATCTCACTTCAATCGAATTTGCCAAACGATATCTCCAAGTTCGCACACAACTTCAATTAATCTCTATGATAGACTAAACTCGATTTTTTCGAGTTTCTATTATTTTTTATTCATTTTCTGTTTGTAGTTAGATATTTATTAATTGATGATATAAGAGTATTAAAAAATAGAAAGATTATTTACAATACTGTTTTAGCTTAAATTGGTGTGTATGATATGATTGCCATAATCCTCGCAGCTGGCCAAGGTACTCGCATGCGTCCTCTTACTGAAACTCGTTTGAAAGGCTCATTGCCCATTTTGAATGAAGCACTTTTAGTAAGAATGGCTGATATGATAGAAAAAAGTGGCTTATTGGACAAATTAGTTATTGTTATTTCACCTGGTCAAGAGGATGAAATGCTCGGTCTCTTCTCACAGAAGGTCTATTTTGATAAAATCAATATTGCTATACAAGATCCCCCTAAAGGCACTGCTGATGCTCTTGTTCAAGCAGAACAATTCCTAGAAGATGAGGATTTATGTTTAGTATTTAATGGTGATATTTTAGCTCCATTGGATGATATCTTACCCAAATTAGTCTCCCATCATAAAAAACTTAATGCAGTTTGTACAATGGTTGGTTTTCCAGGTGAAAATGAACGTTATGGTTTAATGCATATTTCAGAAGATGGGTTTCTGTTAGATATTCAAGAAAAAGTCAAAGAGAACGCTAAGAAAATTCAAGGATATATTAATGCTGGAATCTATCTTTTTAACAAGGAGATTTTTGATGTTATTCGTAGAACACCGTTATCAAAGCGTGGCGAGTATGAAATAACAGATTCTATTGCTTTATATGGTAAAGAAGGTGTTTTAGCTGCCATTTCCACCGATTCTTGGATAAGTATTGAGCATCCATTTGATCTCTTTCAAGCTCAGAAATATGCTAAGCCTGATGAGAAATCATTATGTATGCAATTCCATTCTGGTGGTGAAATTGGTTTTAAAGCTGCAGAAGATGTTTTCTTTGAAGAAGGATTAAAAGTGGATTTTTCAAGCATAAAAATAACTGGTCCAGTGCTTATTGGAAAAGGCACTTTAGTTAAAACCAATTCAGTGCTTGGACCTTACACCTACATTGGCAGAGATTGTGAAATTGGATTCAACACAATACTTTCAAATTGCCTTTTAATGGACAATTCAAAAATTGGCAATGATTGCACAATTAATGCTATAATTGCAGGAGAGGAGCTTGTGGTTGGGAATAATGCAAACATCCAACCAATTAGAAGTGAACCAAAAGGATTAGACAACCTCTTGGTTATTGGTGCTAAAACTATCATCGGTATTAATGTTATTATATCTAATAGTGGAAAGATTGAAGCACATTCAGTAATAAACAAAACCAAAAGCTAATGAGGATCGTATATGAATTCCAAATTTTCAGCAATAATATTTGACTTTGATAACACACTTGTAACTTCTCATATAGATTTTCCAAGGTTGAAAATCACTATGGCTCGAAAGTTGAAACAATATGGCTTTGATTTCGGAGATGAAAAAGAGATACCTTTTAATTATACTGCTGGAAAAATGATTGAAGAAGCAGATAAATATGATGAGCAAAATGGGACACAATTAGGAACCGAACTTTGGAAAATGGTTGAAGATTTTGAACGAGAAGGAATGGAGAATCTCACAATTGATGATGATGTTTATTTCATACTAGATTTTCTAAAAAAACAAAGTATTATTTTATCTATTTTAACAAATAATGCCAAGAAACCTACTCTCGAGGTTTTGGAACGATACAATATAGAGCAATATTTTGATCTTGTTATTGCTAGAGAAGATATCACAAAAATGAAGCCTGACAAAGAGGGTTTAATTGTAATCCTTGAGAAATTAAAGCTAACTCCTGATAAGGCCATTTTTGTTGGTGATTCCTGGGTTGATGGTGCTGCTGCCAAAGAAGCAAATATACGTTTTGTATTAATCCGTCAAGAACTCCTTGATACTACAAAATATGATATTGATATTTGGAAACATATTAGATCTATTCGCGAACTTCAAGAGCTACTATAACTTAATTAGTCATTATACTATTTTAGATTCTTAAGCCATGAAATGTACTTGTAAATACCATCTTTTATTGAGATCTTTGGCTCCCATTGTAAAATTGTTTTAGCTTTAGAAATATCAGCAACAGTTTTTCGAACATCACCAGCCCAACCTCTTTCACCACCAGTGAATGTAAATGAAACATCTTTCAATTGTAGTGCTTCCACTATTATTTCTGCTATCTTAATCACTGTGACTCCTTCATTAGTAGAAATGTTTAATGGGACATGTCCTTTCACTGTTGTTTCAAGAGCTTTCAAATGTGCTTTAACACAATCCTCAACATAAAGGTAAGATTTTATTTGCTGGCCATCACCTAGTATCTCGAGTTTGGCGCTGTCTTTTTGCAATTTCTTGAAGAAATCGTATACTACACCATGATTAGAGGGTGGACCAAAAATATTACCTAAACGTAATGAAAAAGCTTCGATTCCATATAAACTAGAAAAACTTGAGATATATTGTTCAGAAGCAGCTTTTGAGGCGCCATAATGACTGATTGGTTCTAAAGGAAGAGTTTCAGGGGTAGGTATAACATCAGTTTCTCCATACACTGTGCCTGCAGATGAAGCAAAAATAATTTTTGGAGTGTGTTCTTTAGCCATAGCTGATAAGATATTAATTGTTCCTTTAACATTCGTTTCAAAGACGCTAAACAAGTTCTTTGTGCTAGCTCGAACATCAGGATTTGCAGCTTCATGAATAACTGTATTAACATCTTTCATTTGCTTCTCTACAGTTGCTAAATTGGTTATGCTACCATGAATAAACTCACAATTGCTATCTTCCAAGCAATCTTTTACATAAGCCTTTTTTCCTGTTGATAAATCATCGATGATTTTAACTCTATAGTCTTCATTAAGCAAAGCTCGAACAATGTTACTTCCTATAAATCCACAACCACCAGTAACTAAAATTTTCTCACTCATTCATGACACCAAAATAGCATTAGTTTATGTTTTTACAAAATAGCTATCTCGTAAAAAACTTTCTCATCAAGAGAATAAACCCCAGAATACCAAAATTATTTTTAAGACCTAAAATCTCTCATTCATTATTTGGTGGTTTTGTTGGATAAAGAACTATTATTATTAGCATTAAAGCAATCAAAAGTTGAACCATTCTTAATTGTTCAAGAACTGAAAGAAGCCACCAGTGATCGTCGAGTCGAATCCTTTCTTTCCGAATTGAACCAGCTTGGTATTAGAATGCAAATCACAATTGATAATAACTACCAAATAACACGAGAACAACGAGCTCAGTTAGCGATATTTGGTGCTTTAAACGGATTCGATTTTGAGAAAATTATCAAGGAGCTTTCTTGGCAGGAGTTTGAAATTCTTACAACAATCGTAGGAGATGAATTTGGTTATATCGCTACTAAAGGATTGAATTTTTCAACGAATGAACGGAAATATCAGATAGACGTTTTTTTGAAAAATAAACCTTATCTATTACTAGTTGATTGTAAACATTTTGGGGGGACAGGAAAACAAAGTGTTTTAAAAAATGCTGCTGAAGAACAAATAACTCGCGCTAAAGCAGTATCAGAATCCTTAGATAGTTTAGGGCCAAAATTAAGCATAAAACGTTGGAAGAAAATAGTCATTATACCAATGATCGTTACTTGGTTAGATGATGATCTTATTTTTCATGAAGGGGTACCAGTTGTTCCATTTATGAAATTACGATCATTCTTCCAAAATTTCTATCTCTATATTGAAGATATCCATAAAATAATTATTCAAAATTAAAAATCAACTATTCATTATTAGCAAAAAATATATTCTCTGGATGTTTTAAACGTTTATTAGGATATAATATGGTTACATATCCCTAACTAAAGCATTATTAAGTGTGAAATCTTATATCAAAATGCTTCAAGTAATTATTATTAGAAGAAAAAATTGATTATCTAGAATTGTAAACTATAAATGAAAGAGGATTAAAAATGTCTGGACTTCAACCACCAAATATAGAAGAAATTAAACGACAATCAGTCGTACGTTTTCTTTCAGAAATGCAAGGCTTGAAACAATCAATAGAATTAGAATTCTCCTCAAAGATGGATGAACAAAAGAATAATTTCTTATCGGCATCAAAATCAAGTTACACTCCTAGTGAGATAGGAGAGATTTTCGAAGCTCTCAAAAACCAGCAAATGGAATTTATGAGAAATATATTAACTAATGCTTCTGGTAATGGTAGCAAAATTTTGGGGAATACATTGAGCAGTGCATTGTCTGGGAATTTAAGCTTTAGTGGTGAAGCTACTCAAAGAATTGCTGAATTGGAACAAGAAAATAATAGATTAAAAATTGAATTAATTGAAAAACAAAAAATGTTTGATGAAGAGCAAACTCGTATTAGTGAACGAGGAGAGGATCAAATAGGTGAATTAAATCGTTTACAAGAACAGGTTGATGAGCAAAAACGAACCATTGAAATGTATGAGAAACAAGTAATGGATTATGGAGAAACCTTAGCTCAACAACGAATTGAAATTGAAGAATTACAAAGTCAATTTGGAGACGTTTCACAAGATAAAGATCATTTTGAAAAAGAACTTCAAGATAAAGATGATTTAATAAAAGAACAAGAAAAGACCATTAATTCAATGAAAGAACAAATGGCTTCTATGGAAAAACGAATCCAACAAATGAAAGTTGTTAGCAGTGAGAAATTTGAAGCTGATTCAAAGCGGTTAGAAGATACATTAAAAATGGAACGAGAAAGAGCTGATGATTTAGAAATTCGATTAAAAGAATCCTTGACAGCTATTAACAGCTATAAAGAAGCTGTTTCTCAGAAAGACCAAGAAATTGACAAATTAAGAAAAACTGTCACAGATACAAAATCTGAAATCGCTTCAGCTGAATCAGAAAAAGATGCTCAAATCAAAAAATTACAAGATCAGCTAAAAAGTGTTGACCATCAATTAACCGACACCAAAAATACTCTTGATCGTTCAGAAAAGAAACTTGAAAACATTAACAAAGAGCTAAGTGAAAAAGAGAAAACTCTTGATAACCGCGATAATGAAATCAGAGAACTAAAAAGCCAATTAGCTGAAGCAAAAGAAAATATTTCGTCAGAAAAATCAAGCCAAGAAGGTAGGTTGCAGGAACTCATCAAAGAAAAAGCTAACAACGAAGCTGAAATTAACAATCTTAAGAAAGAAATCCGTGAGCTTAAATCAGTTATTGATGAAAAAGAAAAGACTGTTTCTGAGGTAAATAAGACGCAAGAAGTAATTGAGAAAGATCGTGATGCACTTCAAGAAGAACGCGACAAGATTATGGTGCAATATGAGAACCTCAAAGGAAGAATTGATGAACTTGAAAAATCAACCAATGAAAAGGACACCTTGGTAAAAAGCTTAACAAAATCATTACAGGGAGTTCCTAAATTTAGAGTCTTTTTAGCCATTCAAGATATTGGTGGATCAATAACCACTAATGATTTAGCAAAAATTGTTGGCCAAACCCCGGATGTTGTTCAGCATATTGTTACAGATCTAAAAGATGATGGATTAGTAAAGGTATCAAAGAAAGAGAATAAGACCTTTGTCTCTAAGGTTTAATTCTTTTTTTTTCTTATTTTAGAAAGATACATTCACTTTTATATCAACGATAAATTCTTTATTTTGGATTGTTAAATTAACACATAGATTAAAAAAAGTTTAACTATCTAACCGTTGGGGTTGAACCATTATTGACTGACAAGAATGAAGAGTACTTTGACAGCGATGAAGAAATTGAAGATTCTATAGCTCAAGCAGCTTTACGTGATGGCAAAATCAGTGAACAGAAAAATATTAGTTTTAAAACTGTGAAAAATATTTTCACCAAACAAAAGAAGGTAGCATTAATAATTGATGCACCAAACATCCTTAGAAGAATTAACAATAGACAAATTCGCCTTGAGGATATAGAGGCTATTGCTAATAAGCTTGGGCAAATTAAAATTGCTAAGGTTATTTTAAATCGCCATGCACCACGGAATTTGCTTAAGGCAATTGAAAATTCAGGTTATGAACCAATAGTAGCATCGAATGATATCTATATTCGTATGGCTATTGAAGTTATGGATAGCGTTTTTCAAAAAAATGTCAGTATGATTATTGTTGCTAGTAGACATGCTCGTTGTGCACCAATTTTACGCGCTGCAAAAGCGAATGGTATGGATACTGCTATTGTCGGTTTTCAACCTGGTTTTAGTGTTGCGGTGAAGAATGCTGCTGACATGGCTTTTCAATTAGAATTATAAGAATAGTGAATGTTAATGACTCAAAAAATTGTTATTATAGGTAATGGCCCTGCTGGCATGAGTGCTGCAGGAGCAGCTCGTTTAACTGATAGGTCAGCTGAAATTACTGTAATAGATACCAAAGACTATGATACATATCATCCTTGTGCCATGCCATTTGTAATTGGTGGGTATCTCCCCTCTATTGATTCTATTATTGAATCCTTAGATTATTATTCCAGCTCTAAAATTGATCTTCATAAAAGCTCATTTGCAGAAAAAGTTGATCTTGAGAAAAAGGAAGTTTTAGTCAAGAAAGGAGATAACAAAATATCTCTACCTTATGATAAGTTAATTCTTTGCACTGGATCTAGTGTGTTTATTCCTCCTATACCTGGTCGTGATTTAAAAAATGTCTTTAGCCTAAAATTTGCTGAAGATGCAGAAGCGATTAAACAAGCAGCCAATGCTAAAGGTGTTAAAAAGGCCATCGTAGTAGGCGGTAGTGCAATAGGAATTGAGACAGCAACTGAGTTGAATCATCTAGGGATTTCTGTTACCCTTATAGAATTACAACCTCAACTTATGCCCTTTAAAATGTCTAAAGCTTTTGCCAAATTGGCTCAAGAAAAATTAGAAGAAGATGGCATTATAATTAAAACTGACATGCTTGTAAAAGAGATAATTGGAAAAGACCATGTTCAGCAGGTAAAATATGGTAAGGATAATTTTGACGAAACCAGTGATGCTGATGTAGTCGTTCTAGCTACTGGCGTTAGAGCTAATGTTGAATTAGCTAAACAAATGGGATTAAAAATCTCTGAAGAAACAAGAGCCATTATTGTTAATGACAAGATGGAAACGAGCGCTCAAGATATATTTGCTGCTGGTGATTGTGTTTCCGTTAATAATTTAATTACTAAAAAAGCAAACTTAGCTCAATTAGCGGGACCAGCAGTAAGAGAAGGACGTGTTGCAGGTGTTAATGCCGCAGGAGGAAATCTTAGATATCCTGGTAATGTAAATTCATTTCTTGTTTCCACGCGTAGCTTTTTCATTGGTGTTGCAGGAATTAATGAGGAACAAGCTAAAGATTTGGGTATCGATGCAATACATGTAAAATTGACCGCTCCTATAAAACCTCACTATATGCCAGATTCAAAAGAAGTAACTATCAAACTTATAGCAAATAGTGAAGATGGTAAAATATTAGGTGCTGAGGTTATTGGTGAGGAACAAGTTGAAGTCAATGTAAATTATGTTGTATTAGCTTTACAAACTGGCTTAACAGTTTATGATTTAATGGATATTGATTTTTGTTATGCTCCAGCAGTTTCTGAAACCATTTATCCTATAGTAAAAGTAGCAGATGCACTAATACGTCGTATAGAACGTAAAAAAGCTAAATAAAAAGAAAAAAATTGAGCTTTCCTAAAAGGAAAGCTTCAGCTCATTTTTTATGTAATAGTAATTATTTCTATGCAATAATAGATGGAGTTAATTTGAACAACATTCAATTCTAATATGTCGCCAATTTCTAAGAAAATTACTAGTTGCCATTGAGAGATATTTAGGTAGTCTTGAGTAAACCAAACGGTAGTATTTACACTTACAGGTGTGGTGTTACCTTCAGGAATATAGGATAGATTTCCATAAGCAACATAGATTGTATCACCATCTTGTATAAAGGAAGCCAAATCATAGATTGTGAAATTCTCATCGTATTCATTTTCTACTATTTGTGTACTACCAATTAACTCAAGATATTCAGTTACTGCTTCATCCAGCACATCCTCTACACTATCTGATGTACCTGCAATCTTCACTATTGTATCAACACCAGTGGTGTCAAAAGGATTAGTAATACAAATGCCACCAAAACGTATACTACTATATTGCATAGGTACAACGTAAGCATAGTCACTTATATTATTGAATTCATTTTTAATTGGAAATAGTAGTGGTAGGATAGGAATGTAATTATCAGCATCGTATCCTTCTAGATATGCATGATCTTCTACTTTAGTATTACAATGTATCAGTGCGTTATATGTATCAATGGGTTTTTTGTTTAAATCAGACCAATCAAAGAAGTATATCCCTGTTTGATTTGCTTTTATAGCTCCACGTAATAATTGACTTTCTGATTCAGGTTGGGTTAGCATTACATATTGTGAGGTTTCACCGGTATTAGCATCATAAATTACTCGAATGTCATCATACCAAGATATACCAAGTTGTTCTGATGTTGTGAAGAAATAAGCAAATTCGTGGTTATCTTTTCGATGCCTGCCCCATTTATTTATGTTATATTCTAACCAATTTTCAGGATAACATTGTATTTGAGCATAATCTGGTAAATCATTTAAGTCTTTATAATCTTCAACAAGCTCACCATCGCTATTGAACTCCAAAACACCACCTAGTTTTTCGAGGTAAGTGGTCATTCCAAGGCCAAGATCAGATTCAATACGCCAGCTTTCTGAAACAGAATAAGGCACAAGTAATCTCATTTCATCATCTTCGTTCATTGAGAAGTAGCTGTTATCACCAGGACGGTAATTTGGATTTATTTTCCAAATTATCCTTTCTAGCATCTTCATTCTAACTAAATATGAGCTAATACTGAATGTTTGTTCGATTTTTACTACTTCCTCTGAAGGATCTGTTAAATCAACACCTACAAAACCAAAAATAGAGTTTCTTTTCCGACCCAGATTATCCGAGCCAATCATAATATCATCTGAGCCTATTGCACCAATCCACATGAGTTTTCCATAGACATTCCCAATATGAATGTCAAGAATCATAGAATTACTACCAAATGGATTGTTCTTTTGGATTAACTCAATTGCTAAATCCATGTCAACTACACGTAAATTGTCGCCATGAATTATACTTGAGAAAGGTGTCTTTTCCTCTGGAAATTGTATTATCGAATCAAAATATTTAGCTTGATCAAATCCCTTGAAAATAGCACTACTAGCACCAAAATAAGCAGGAACAACAATAATTAGCGCACCAATTAGTAGAACAACAATTCTTTCTGGTTTTTGCCAAACTTGTTTAAATTTCCGTGAGTTTATTCTCAAAAGTACAATTATACCAATACCAATTACTAGTAAAGATACTAGGATAATTGATCCCCAAGTTGGCATTGCGAACCAAAATTGTATTGAAGCAATAATAAAAGCTGCCAAGAATGCTGCTCCACTCATAATACCAACCGCAGGTGATAGTCGCCGTTTAATAGCCCAAGTTACTCCTGCAGCTATCACACCAAAAATTAACCCAATAATAAGGGCTGTGACCACAAAAAGCATTGTTTTATCATCCATACGATTTTAGTGAATTTTTTAATGATATTGTTTTTGTTAATATGATTCTTATAGCTTTCTCACAATAAAAATCGTTGTATTTCAACATTGGAAAATACAAATTCTTTTTAATAAACGCTTAATTTCCCATCTTCTTTAGCAATTGTTCGACCAATTCTATTTGTAAAAATGATTTCGAGGTTGGTAGTTCCGATTTTATCTAAAACAAAAGGAATCTTTAATTTTTGATTGCTGATAGAAGGTAATTTCAATCCTTTAAGATATAATAATTTGGTAATTCCATCATCAATTTGACGAACTTCAATACATCCTCGTTGTTCATCTTCTGAATTATTTAATAATTCTACTAATTGCTTTCGTTTACTGCTATGTTTTATTATATCTGGTAATTTAACTTTCAGTTCAACAGATTTAACTTTTTGATTGATTCCAACAACACTTAGATTATTACTGTAAACAGTGATTAATTCATTAGTTGGTTTTTCTTTCTGTTTAATATTAATTTTAAGAGGGGTTTCTTGTAAATCCAAGATTTTTACTTTAGAGCTCTCCTGTATAGTTGGTTCAAGAATCTTAACTTTACTTGGAGGGGGTGATAACTCTTTTACTGATTTATTATCCTTATCAAAAATAATCTTCCAATCAATATCAACATCTAATTTTTGATTTTGTTCCATAATTTGATATTTGTAAGATACTTCTTGAGCTAATGTCCCTCCCATCCAATTCCCTCGAGTAACCATTATATAATTTGGGAAATAACCTAAAGAAATATCATTATTTCTTTGGCCTGTAACATCTGCCTGAATCCATCTCCCACTAACCATAAATTCTACCGCTGCATGTCTTTCCCAATTTTTTTGAGCTAAAGCAAAACCAGCAGTAGTCCTAGCAGGTATTCCCACAGCTCTACATAATGCAACAAATAGCGCTGAAAATTCTGTACAATCACCCTCTTTTTTCTCAACAGCATATGCTGCCCCATACTCCTTTGGTTGAACTTTGTAAGTAATTAACTGGTTAACCAATTTGATTGCTTTTTTAGCAAATATTATTGGATTGCCATCTGTTATTTTTGTTGCCATTGCAACTATTTTTTCATGATCACTTTCGATATGTGGTTCAGGTTGGAGGTATTTCCGCAAAAAGTCAGATTCGTAAGGATTCCCTTTTGATTCAACTATAAGATTTTGGCTTAATAATAACGGATTGCATTCAACTATTCCTGAATAGCCCATCTCCATTGATTCCCTTGGATTAATTAATTTTACTTGAAAATGAGTCCATTGATTCCCTTCCACATCTGTTGAAATTGTTAGCTGTTCTGGTGTTGTCATTAATTCCTTAGTGAATTGATGAGGGGTAATACTCATTGGTAATGCTACATAAGCAGAAAAATTCCCTATTGGTTTAGTAGTAGTATTTCGTATTTTTAAGCGATAATGTATACGCCATTTAGGATGTAGGGATCTTTCAGTCAAGTATGATTGTAATGGAGTTAATGGTGCTATGACAAAATAACACCTATCTAAGATCTTTTGGTTACTATCAAGTATATCTGCGCAATAATTACCAGCAATCCAATTTTCAGGAATAATAACATCAAAAAAAAGTAATTTTGATTCATCAATAACGGGCAAATCACCAGTTACTACTTGCCTCTCTAGAGGGTTTAATACCTCAACTAAAGTAGCAGGATTAGTAACACTATCGGTTGAAGAGGAAGCAATAACTAATCGTAATTTCTCACCATTCTTTATAGTGCGATTATCTTTTAAGGGAAGTTCTCCTTGTTCAGTAGCTATAAATGGTTTTATCAGCACGTTAAATCCTCAATCAGCACTTGGTTATTTGAAGTCATTTTTTCTTTTTGGATTTAGCTTTATCCTTTTCGTTTTGGTCAATAATCTTTACTTTTTTCTCAGAAATTATCTTAACGGATTTTGATTCAGCCCTATATGGTACCTGTTGACTTGTTGAAATAACTGGTTTTGGTGGTAAAATTTTTAGAAATTTTGGCTTGTGATCATCCACGCCCATCAGACTAGCAGCAGGGCAATAACGATAATTTTTGATAGCTTCTAAGCAATCAGGACAGAAATACGCTTGACAGTTCGCACAAATAAATAATTCATTGTTGCTTTGCATAGTCATATCTAATTGCTTGTTGCATAACACACAACGAATCTGCTCCGTTCTAAGATTGACCATACAATTCACCCAATTCATAATAATATTACAATTCTAAATTATAATTGCTGGTAATATCTAAGTAATTTTCAACTATGTTAGGGTATCTATTAAGAATAAAGCGTAAGGGGGGGTCCCCTTAACTATTCTACTATTTTTTAATTTTCTTGGATAAAACAGAAACGATATCTTTTATTGGTACTAATTCTTGCTCTCCAGAAATAATATCCCGTAAGGTCACGGAATTATTTTCCAAATCTTTCTGACCAACAATTAACATCCACTGCACATTCTGTTTTTCAGCATTTTCAAAATGACGTTTTATTCTCCAATCGAAAGCATTCAAAACTGCTCTAATGCCCCTCTTTCTTAACTTATTTGAGAGATCAATTACTATTGATAAATCATCTAATTTTATTGGGGCAATATACACATCGCTGTTAGTGGTTTGTGGATACTCGATACCAAATTCATCCATTAGCTCCATTAACACCGTTTCACCAAAACCGAAACCAGTTCCAGTTAATGGTTGACCTCCTAAGGTTGCTACTAGATCAGCATATCGTCCACCACCTGCTATCGCTCTTGGAAGTACTCCTTCTCTACTCCAAGCCTCAAAAATAATTCCAGTGTAATAATCTAATCCTCGAGCTAAACTACCGTCAAAGAGTATGTATTTATTCAAACCAAAGCTCTCAAGTAATATTGCTAATTCTTTTAGGTTTGAAATTAATTCATCAGCATTTTCACCAGCGTAAAGCTCAGTTACTTTCTTGATGAATTCTTTTGGTTGAGCTTTAATTTCTGATAATTTATAGAGAATTTCAGCTTGTTCATTAGTAATCTTGTATTTTAGCAATGCTTCAATAAATGCTTCTTTACGGATATCCTCAAATGTTTCAATAATCTTTCGTGTTTCTTTAGTATCAGGTATTTCTTTGAATATTTTTTCGCCTTGTGTATATGATTGTCTTATTGAAAGAGCAATAGTTTCAGCTTCATTATCACTAAAGGATTTTTTCAGCATTTTTTGGACCTTTTCTTGAAGCAATTTATCCTTACGATCAAAAATTCTGATTATATCAACAAAATCAGTGACACCAATGCTTTCCATAAATGATTGCATGAATGATCGGTCATTAATATAAACTACAAAATGCTTTTCTGATAAACCACATTGTCTGATAACTTCAATTAGGATTGTAATAATTTCTGCATCTGCATATATTTCTTCCATTCCAAGAATATCAGCATTATACTGCCAAAATTCTTTGACTCGTCCTCTCTGTAATGTTTCATCACGATAACATCGAGGAATTGAGAACCATCTAATAGGTTTAGTATAATATTGCTGCCTTTCAGCTAACATCCTAGTTAATGTCGGAGTTAACTCTGGTATAAGAACCAACTTTTGACCACTTCTACTAGTAATTTTGAAAGTTTCTGAAATAAGGCCTGCACCTGATTTCAATTCATATAATTTTAGCAATTCAGCCGAGGGAGGTTCATACTCCACATAACCAAATTCAAGTGAGACACGTCGCATGGTGTTTAATACAAAGGATACTTTTGCAAAATCTTCTGGAAAGAAATCTCGAAATCCTGCTGGTTTGGTTATTGATATATTCTGTTCATTAGTCATTTTTCATACCTCAAAACTACTGGTAATCGTTCTTTTAAAACATCTAATAGATTAGACTTCAATGCCTTTAAAAGAACTCTTTCAGAAGTGGGATTTATAGTGTTACAAAATAATCTAGCTAAAAAGAATTTTCGATTATTTATCTGTGTGAAAATTATCCCACATTTTTATTTACACCGACAGTTTTTCCCCGTCAAAATTATTTAAAATTTTCTATCTAAAGGTATGAAAATAATAAAAATAAAAGATAATGAGAAGATTTGCCTTCTCATCTAATAATTAAAGCTATTTAATCTAAGCTTCCAACAGCTTTTTCTACTTCTGTGAGAATTTCACCAGATTTAACTAATGCCTTCATGGCATTGTGGTCGTCAAATAATGGCCTGTCTTCATCTAAGAAAGCAACATGTTTTCTAATAACTTCCCTAGCTTTTGCTACACCATCACCAAATTTGATTTTTCTGTCTTTTAATTGATCAGATTTTAAGAGTTCTTCACGTAAATCTAATGCCTGCGCTGCAGCCATAAATTCAATGCCGAGAACGCCATAAGCGTTGTCAAGAATTTGATTGTTCTTTAGGGCAGTATTCATACCCATTGAGACAAAATCTTCTTGATCAGCAGCAGCTGGAATTGATTGTATGCTTGCTGGCATGGATAAAATTCGCATTTCAACAATTTGCATATCTGCAGCATATTGACTAAGCATTAAACCAGACATCATCCCAGCACCTTTAGTTAAGAATGGTGGGAGGCCAACACTTAACGCTGGATGATTTAATCTATTCATTCTTCGTTCAGATATTACACAAACCATTGTTATAGCTGCTCCAGCCATATCCATTGGTAAACAAACAGGAGTGCCTTGGAAATTAGCACCTGTCAATTGTAATTTTTTATCTGGGAAGAAGACAGGATTATCACCTACGCCATTTAATTCGATTTCTACCTGTGAACGAGCAAATGCTAATGCATCATGAGCTGCACCTAGTACTTGTGGAGCTGAACGCATTGAATAAGCATCTTGTACTTTAACTTTTAATCTAGCTTCATACAAATCTCCACCTTTGAATAATTTGGTTAGAGCTTTTGAACTTCTTATCGCGCCTGGGAAACCTCGAATTTCATGTAACATTGGTGTATAAGGTTTCATATTACCCATTAAAGCTTCAATCGTCATTGCACAAGCAATTTCTGCTTGCTTCATAAATTGCATAGCATCATAAAGCCATAAAGCACTCATTGCGGTAAGAAAATTGGAGCCATTAATAGCTGCTAAACCATCTCTTGCTTTTAAGCCTGGGATTTCAATACCAGCTTTTTCCATAGCTTCCTTACCTGGAATTAATTTGCCCTTGTAAAATGCTCGGCCTTCTCCCATCAACAATAAAGCTATTTGGGACATAGAACATAAATCACCAGAAGCCCCCACAGAGCCTTTTTCACAGACTTCTGGAGTTACTCCCTTGTTTAGCATTTCAACCATTGTTTGAGCAATGATTGGTCTATTGCCAGAATTACCATGTGCTAGAACATTAATTCTACCTAATATTGCAGCTCTTACATGTTCAATTGGAGCAGGTTTCCCAATTCCTGCTGCATGGTTATAAATTAAATATTTTTGAAATTGCTTTACTTGATCATCATTAAGCACTACTTCAGAAAATTCACCAATGCCAGTGTTTACACCATACATGATCTCATGTGCTACGATTTTTTCTTCAAGCATAGCTCTACAAACTTTCATTCGTTCAATCGCATCTGGATGCAATTCTACTTTTTCATTATGTCGTGCAACTTTGACAACATCTTCAATTGTTAGTCCAGAACCAGTTATAATATAGGTCATTATTTTGCACCTTAATTCAATATCTAGAAAAATAAGTGCTCATTCTTTAAAACCTTTATCTAAAAGAGACTAATAAATTTAGACCATCTAAGTTGTTAAAATAAATAATTGCCCTAATAATTAGGGCTTAAACTGAAAAATAAGTTAAAGACCAAAATACTTTGGTAGTAAAGTATAAGTGAACTTATCACTAACGATTCTTTGTATTAAATAGGTTAGAAATATTTGTGATAGACTTCCTGATTTATAATTAATTTTGGGATTTTTACTTCGAATAATTTTAGCAACTTTTTTAGAAATAATAATAGGTGGCGGGGCAACTATTAGGTTCTTTACTATTACCTTCCAAACAATTTTCACTGAGTTATAATATGGCGACTCCTTATCAGTAGGGATATTATCTAATAATGAAGTTAAATCATAGGAATCAAAGGTATGCTCAATAGAATTTGATATTTTTAACATGTTTACATTAAAACTCGTGTTGATGTCGCTGGGTAAGAGAGTTGAAACCTTAATGCCAAATTCCCGCAATTCAACCCCTAATCCCTCAGTTAATAATTTGACAGCCATTTTTGAAGCTGAATAATGGGTTTGGTATGGAATTGCTGCATAAGCACCTAATGAACTAGTGTTGATAATTTGTCCTTCTCGACGAGCTCTCATAAAAGGTAAAATTGCCTTTATTACTCTTATTAAACCAAAAACATTTGTATCGAATGTTTTTTGCCAATCTTCAATTGATAAATCTTCAGCACTCTTGAAGAAGCTAATACCAGCATTGTTGAGAATTACATCAATACCTTTTCCATTGATCTCTTTTGCTTTCAACTCCATTTGAGTTACTGATTCATTTACTGATTCATCAGAAGTAATATCCATTTTGAAGAAAGTTATCTTATCTAATAACTCATCAAGAGTTTTGAGGAGCTTCTTAGGAAGAAGGACTTTCCTGGCTTTTACTTTGGTTTTCTCTTTATTTGTAAAACTATATTTAGTATGGTCTTGAAGATATAATTTTTTCAAATCATCTTTATTGGGAACTTCAAAACGGCTTGCCCCAAAAACAGTATACCCTAAATAAGTAAGGTAAATAGCATGGGATAATCCAATGCCAGATGATGCACCCGTAATAACAACTATTTTATTCAAATTAACTATCTCCAGAATATGAGTCCTAATTTTAGAATATCCATTCAATTGCCAATATAAATTTTTTATTGAAAAATACATTTTATGAGTATCATTTTTGATAGTTAAAAGAAAGATTCATTAATACTACGCGGAAATCCAAGTCAGTGGTTTGGATGAACTATTTTACTAGGTACGAGGAACAAGCTAAATCTGAGATTATCGAGCAGATTGAGTTTACTAAGGAACTTGGATTTTATCCCTACTTCAAGGAATTGAGTAGTGAACAAGGACCAATAGTAAATATGGAAGAACGAGAAGTAATCATGCTCGGTAGCAACAATTACTTATCAATGACCATCAACCCTGTCGTTAAAGAAGCTGCCAAGAAAGCAATTGACAAATATGGTGTTGGCTCCACTGGTTCAAGATTGCTAAATGGCACAATGGATCTACATATTGAGTTGGAAAAACGCTTAGCAGAATTTTTAGGAAAAGAAGATTGTGTGGTTTTTTCAACTGGTATGCAAGCCAATCTTGGAGCATTATCCAGTATTATTGGCAAAGACGATTGGGTGATCTCTGATAAACAAAATCATGCTTCAATCATCGATGGTATCAAATTAAGCGGAATTCCCAAAGAGAGAAAATTAATTTACAACCATGATGACATGGAAGATCTGGAACATTGCCTAAAGTTAATTCCTGATAATGAATATGCATTAATTGTAACTGATGGTATCTTTTCAATGGAAGGGACCATTGCTCAATTAGATGTTATCACAGAATTAGCAGAACAATATAGTGCAGGCATTTATGTTGATGATGCCCATTCTGTTGGTGTTCTAGGTGATCATGGGCGAGGAACAGCTTCTCATTATGGAGTTGAGGATAAAGTTGACATAATAATGGGAACATTCTCTAAAAGCTTCGCCTCCATTGGTGGGTACATTGCTGGCTCAAAGATACTTTGCGAATGGATAAAACATAAAGCACGAGCTTTTATTTACAGTGCAAGCTCCCCTCCATCTGCTTTAGCAACTGTTTTAGCTGTTCTAAACATCATGGAAAAAGATGACTCCCCAAGACAAAATCTCTGGGCAAACACTGAACGTTTACGCAAAGGCTTGAATGATGCAGGATTTGATACTGGAAGATCACAAACACCGGTATTGCCTGTTATTGTTGGTGATGATTTTACTACCTTTAATTTCTTCAAGCTATTAATGGATGAACGTCCGAGAAGTGTCTTTACCAATCCAGTTCGTGCACCTGCAGTGGATGTTGGTCGTGAAATGTTACGTTTAACATGCCAATCATCATTTGATTTTGATACCATTGATGAAGCTGTTGAAATAATAACTAGACACGGCAAAGAGTTAGAAGTCATCTAATTAACTGCTATAATGGATCATTCGAAAATAAAAATTCGATTGATTTTCCTTTTTTTATTACAGAACATTTAACAGCAAATATACCCAGAGTTCTATAGTGAGAAGAATGGCTTTAGCTCCAATAATCTATGTTTGCAGCTTATTTATGATTGGTAGGAATGCTATTTCATTAGCATTTAAAATCAAGGAAATTGCTTCACCTGAAGGACGAAAAGAGAGAACTGAAACGAAAGCTGATTTATTTGTAACAATAGCATTATTTCTTACTGCTATTCTTGGCATTATTTCAGGTATAGGATTACTTATTCCAGGGCAAATATTTGGCCACTATCTATACTTCATCGTCTCTGGCATGATGTTATACTCGTATCTCACTTATGCAGGAATATGTTTTGATAGGAAAAATTGGATCATGTTTGTAGTCTCTATTGTTGTGTCAATTTTAATAGTAGTCTTAGCTGGTTTATTTGCTGTTTATATGGTCAGAGGTTATATTATTTAAACAATAAAAGAAGGAGAATTTGGTGCCGGGAGAGAGAATCGAACTCTCGGCTCAGGATTGCTGCATGATGAGACTGAGGACATCTCAAAGATTCCACAGTCCCGAATGTTGCCGCTACACCATCCCGGCATTACTTTTATCTTTTTTCGCTCTTTACCACTTAATAAAATTTATTGAAGATATTTTTTTTGGATTTTTTAACCATTATTTTTCTATTTCATTAATGATTGTGCTATCTTTTATGATTTCAGCTATTTTATTGATATCTGGATAAATGACTCTATCTTCAATTAATTTTGGAACTGCTTCTCTTATAGCTTTGTAGGCTATCTTTGTTTTCTTCCCTAATGCATCTTCAGGAGCTATTTTCTGAATCTCGCATCGTAAATCAATTGCTTGTACTGCTAACATCATTTCAATGGCAATAATGAATTCCAAATTCTCAATTATAGCTGCTGCTTTCCTTGCTGCTATAGGACTCATACTTACATGGTCTTCTGCTTCATCTGATGTTGGGATGGAATCTACTGATGCTGGTGTTGCCAATGTTTTATTTTCAGACACTAATGCTGCAGCAGTGTATTGTGGCATCATATAACCACTATTCAAGCCAAGTTGGCTTTGGGGTATTAAAAAGAGACTCAATCCTTGATTTCTCTTCTTATCAATTAATGTCGCGCTCCGTCGCTCGGAAATATTTCCTACTTCAGCCATTGCTATTGAGACATAATCCATTGCAAGTGCTATTGGTTCTCCATGGAAATTCCCACCAGAGTAAATGTCACATTCTAATGGCTCTTCTTTTGTTATAAAGATCAATGGATTGTCTGTTGCTGCGTTTACCTCTCGAGATAAGATATCTTTGCAAAAGTCTAATGTTTCTTTTATTGGACCCAATACCTGAGGTGTGCATCGTATTGAGTAATCATCTTGTACTTTTGGCCATTGCTTTTCAAAATTGTTCTTTGATGCACCACAATTAGGACAAACCCAAGTATCTGGTAATCTAACAAAATCTGTTTCCTTAGCAATCACTTGTGTAGAATCACCTACACTTTTATCATAATAATAACCACAATTTTCAGTAGCACATGTAAAGATACTATCATGGATTTTTATGAAAACACTATCTTCTGTGTAATTAAGGATTGTTTTAGCTATTTCTGTTTGACCTGGATGATTTCTTGCTAAATGTATTCGTTCATCTAATTGCTGTCTAGCAGCTTTTAATGCTTCCATTGACAAGGCAGTAGCTACTATAGCATTTTGTAATAGATTATAAGCTCTTATGATAGTTATACATCCTATCCCCGCTGAAAATTGAGCACCGTTATTTAGCGCTAATCCTTCTTTATAGGATAATATTGTTTTAGGAATGTTAGCCTTTGCCAATCCTTTCTCTGCATCATAAATTTGCCCTTTATATTTTAGGTTGCTCTTTCCCTCACCTATCATTGCCAATGCCATATGAGATAAAGGAGCTAAATCTCCACTTGCACCTACTGAACCTTTTAATGGTACAACTGGTAAGGCATTTACATTTATCATTGCAATAAGATTCTCAAGTGTTTGTAATTGACAACCAGAATTTCCTCGCGCAAGAGCTGCTACTCGTAAAACCATCATAGCTTTTACATATTCATCTGGAGCAAAATCACCCACACCAACAGAGTGACTTTTAATTAGATTTGTTTGAAGTTTTGAAGCATCTTTTTCAGGAATGACAATATCCCTAAGTGCACCAAAGCCTGTAGTAATACCATAGATCTTTTGTCCTGATTCTACTGCTTTTTCAATAGCTATCCTCGAGAGATTGACTTTCTCTTTTACTGAATCAGCTAATTCCAGTGAATAATCCTTATGGACAATCTGACAAACATCCTCTATTGTTAAACCATTTTCATCGAGAATTATTTTTGGCATATGCTATTCTTCCTTGTGAAAAGTACTTTATAGTGCTACTTGTCTTAAACTTTTGTTCAAAGTGTATAATTACAGTTTCAACTTTAAACGATTTTTGAATGTTTGGAAGCATTGTCAAAAAAAAGAGATTGGTATTATTTCTTCAGTAATTTCCTATTGGAATAATCTTTCCCTTTATAGTGAAGAACACAAGCTAAATGTTTAGAAAAATTAGGTGGAGGAACCTCTTTTATTTCCATATCTCGTTCTGATATTATCTTAATTGTTTTCTTAGGTGATGGTTCTGGTGTTTCTTCTATTTCCAGTTCTCTTAGTTCTTCTAATTCGTCCATTTCATTATTATTTGAGCTGATTTCAAAAGCAAACTCTGTAGGTTCCTCTAAATCATCATCTAATTTTTTTTGCTTCATAGAATCCGCACCTTCCTCTTGTCTTCTTTCTCTGCTTTTTCTTCCTCTTTATCTTTAGGAATTATTCGAATTGTTTTGTCTTGCTTCCCCGGTTCTTTCAGTTCCTTAGAATCACCACCAATTATACGAATTCCACCAGCATCTTTGAGTGATGATTTTTCATGGGTAGCATCCCATTTTGCCAGCATCAAATTATGAATATTATCTGCATCACTTTCAAACCAACGCATTGCTTGAGCATTCATACCGGAGTCTTCCTTAGGATAAAGTTTAGGTGGACGAATTCTTTTTGGATCCATCATTACATGATACATTAAATCAATGAAAATCCTATCTAATTCTCCGTTCACTGTGATACAAGCATCTCCTCCACCAGCTGAAATTCTTGGGTGCCAAAGTCTTGTAATTGAGCGCATTTTAATATGTGATAAGTTTGCAGGATACTCTCGAGGTAAACGGATGGCAAATTTATGATCAAAACTTATGTTTAATTGG
>JAEORJ010000151.1 GCA_016840945.1 Candidatus Gerdarchaeota archaeon | reverse complement strand
TGTTCTAGGTTCATTCATTAAAAGAAGAATGAAAATCCAATCTGGCGGTTCGTTATTGATTGTTGATCAAATAGGTTTTATGGTATTAGGGTTAGCTTTTGGTAGAATAGGAACACCTTTTCCATGGACTTATTGGGTGATTATGATTCCTTTAGCAGTAGTTGTTCATTTTGCAGCTAATGCAGTAGGTTATATTTTAGGCTGGAAAGATGTTTGGTGGTAGTAGTAGACAAAGATTACCTTTTTTAACTAATTATTGCAATTAAACACAATCTTATATAGACTTGTGCTTAATATAATCACAGAAATTCTATACGTGATTAGATTGACTTATGTTCCACCAGAAAAAAAGCAGAAAGGCGGTACCAGCGGTTTTGGTGACATTATTTATGTCTTCCTCTTCTATTTGATAGAAGGGATGTTTATTTTTATTGGAATCCCTGTAATCATAATTGCGATAGCTGCAGTTCCAGTTTCTATGTACCTTATTATTACTGAAGGAGAATACTCTGAATGGCCTATATATGTTATAGGAGGAGCAATAGTATTTTTCCAAATAATTGGTGTACAATTTTTTGTTCGAAAATTCATTTTGGAACCTCATAAGATGACGTTTGGAGAATGGTTGCGATGGAAATTCTCACCAACTTTGATAAAACAACGTAGAGAAGAAAGAAAAGAACGTTCAAGAAAAATGGATGAATGGTATCAAGGTATGGATAGGATTCATGAAAGGAAAGAGCAATTAAAAGAAGAACAACAATATAATATCCGCGCTGAATGGTTTGGTGAAAGAGATCCTGAATTTATAGACGAAACCCCCCAAGAAGATGTAGTCATCATCGGAGAAACTCCAATTATAGAAACCACAATTGAAGAAAGCGCAGAACCTGATGAGAGCTATAGTTTTTCCGAACCAGCCAAAATAGAGGATGAAGAGGAATTAGTAATAACCCTAAAATCCGAAGAAGATCAAGAAGAATGATAAATTAAATTACTTATTTCTCATTCTAACTTTTTTTTATTTACTATAGTTTATTTTCTACTTTTCTGTAAGATAAAAGAGTTTTTAAAATAGCGATTGGATTTTCTTTTAAGATTATGAACAAATAACAATTTGCTTTTAGAAGGCTGAAGAAATGGTTGAAGATAATCCCGAAAAATCTGATAAAATGATAGTAACACCTTGGGAAGTAAGTGGCCAAATTGATTATGATAAATTAGTGAAAAAATTTGGAACTACACTTCTATCTCAAAAAGAAATTGATACCATGAAAAAATATGGGAAAGGTGAATTGCATCTTTTACTAAGACGAGGTTTATTCTTTAGCCACAGAGATTTTGATTGGATATTAAAAATGCTTGAAAAAGGAGAAAAATTCGCTCTTTATACGGGAAGAGGACCATCAGGTCATACTCATCTAGGTCATCTTGTCCCTTGGATATTCACAAAATGGTTACAAGACATATTCGATGTTGACTTATATTTTCAAATGACTGATGATGAGAAATTTCTTTTCAGCCAAAAATTAACATTAAAAGAAACCATGGATTATGCCTATGAAAACGCTAAAGATATAATGGCTGTTGGATTTGACCCTAAGAAAACCCATTTTATATTCGATTCCCAACTAACCAAAACGATGTATCAAATTGCTGTAGAGGTTGCTAAAAGAGTGACATTTTCAACAGCAAGAGCTGTTTTTGGTTTTACCAATGAATCAAATATAGGGATGATTTTCTATCCATCAATACAAGCAATGCCTTGCTTTCTACCTTCAAAATTAAAAGGGAAAAATGTTCCAATTCTTATACCTGCAGCTATTGATCAAGATCCTTATTGGAGAATTACTCGAGATGTTGCACCAAAGTTAGGTTATTATAAACCAGCTGCAATTCACTGCAAATTTTTCCCTGGTTTAGCAGAAGGTGGCAAAATGTCTGCTTCAGAACCTGAAACATGTATCTTTACAACCGATTCCCCCAATGTTGCTAAGAAGAAAGTTATGGGGGCTTTTACAGGTGGTAGAGCAACAGTAGACGAACAAAGAAAATTAGGTGGCGAACCAGATAAATGCAATATTTATTGGTATGAATATTACTTATTTGAACCAGATGATCAAGAAATCGCTAAAATGCGAAAAGATTGTCTTAGCGGTGAATTGCTTTGTGGTCAATGTAAAAAGAAACTAGCAGAAAAAATTAAACTATTTATAACTGAACATCAAGAACGTCGTGAAAAATTTACCAATGAACAAATTGACAAATTAATAATAAAGGAATAGAATTATCGTAGGAAAACTGGACTACAATTCCCTTTTTTAACTTCCTCAATTAACTCCTCAATAGTTTTTAATTGTTTAGTGAATTTTGTAACACAAATCCCTAATTGACCTTGAGTGTGAGAATCACTTCCACCGATACAAGGAAGATCCATTGAAACCGCAGCTTCTTTTGCTAGTTTATTCATAGTATGAGATCGTGAACCATTGATTTCAATAGCATCAAAATCTAAATCAAAAACTAAATCACCAACTCCTAAAAAACAAAAAGGATGGGCAGCTACAGCTAATCCTCCTTCTGTGTGTATAATATCAATTATCTCTTTAGCTAGTAATTGATTAGTGGGGACTGAATTTATTCCATAAGCTAATATATCACCATCTTTAGATGAAATTTCAACTGCAGGTGAGAATATCCTTAATTGATATTTAGCATAAAAAGTATCTTTGGTTTGTTCAGCTATTTTTGTGATAACATCATGATCAGTAAAAGTTAGTCCATGCACTATAGTCGACATATCACTTAGAATAGTTTCAATATCTAAAAAACAATCATGAGAATTGTTTGTATGAATATGCATATCAACAAGAAAAAATTTCTCAAATTCATCTTTAGTAATACGTTTAACAGCAGTATAGGACATTATTCACCTAACCTTATAACAATAGCTTTATAGAAAAATAATTCTATTTCCACCAAGTCTTTTAGCTTTCTTTAGTGCTTTATTAGCTAATCTTTGAGCTTGTCCTTTAAATAATTTCTTCGACCATTGATAAGGTCCTGTTGGTCTTATAGGTGTGTAAGGTCCTCTAGCTACACCGATACTTAAGGTAGCATCGCAACCACATTCAGCACCTATCTCTGATATCTCTGTGACAATGTTTTCTAAGTCTGTAGTTAGATTATCATAAGAAATAGCACCTGTAAGGCGAATCATGCATTCTTCAGTGCCATGTTTTTCATCCAAGCCATAAATTACTTCCCCAATATATTTACGAACCAAATTTGCAACTAATTCTGTGAGTGTACCAGTTATTTCATTTGGTTTGTAAGAAACCCAACCTTGCTTTTCAGAAATCTCTTTAAAATTATCTAGGTCGATAAATATGATTAATTCTTCTACTGTTTCAAGAGCCAATGCAGAACCTTCACCTTTCTAATAAATCATAAAAAGAATGTTCCACTGAGTAATAAGTATTTCTCGAATTCTCAAATCACAATTTATTATGTCTTTAATATTTTAGCTCTAAAATATTGTTGACTAATGTTTTTTACAAATTACTCTAATAACAGAATTCTTAAATTAGTTCATTTCAAAATGGATTATATTGGAGAACAAATAATATGGCAACGAATTTACAAGATATGATCAAAGCTTATATCCTCATATCAGTTCGCTTAGGTAAAACTGATGAAGTATTGAAAAAATTAAAACAAATACCAAATGTTACATCAGTTGCAGTCATTACAGGTGAATATGATATAATATCTCGAGTTGAAACACAGACGATGGATGAAATGTATAACAGAACTCAAGAAATACACCTTATAGATGGTATATTAGAAACCACTACTGCAATAATTCAAAAGGAATTCTAAGATACTAACTGCAGTAAAAGGAGTTATTGAAAATGGCTGATAGGACTACAAGACCTTTTAGTAAATTTAGTAGAAAATACACTTTTATTATTCTAGCTGTCCTATCTGGTATAATTGGTGCAATATGGGTTGCAATTGATACCTATGTTGGTAGCACCTTAATAATTGATGCTTCTGGAGAACCTAACGAGTATGCTTTTGCTATTCAATCTATGACCATCGGTCTAGTTGTTAGTATAATATTTGTTCTCATTTTATGGCTTCCCGCAAGTAGAAAGCCAATTGATGAATTGATCAACAAAATCAAATCTCGAAAAAACCAGAACCAACAACTGATAGATCCTAATTCTCAACAATCTGTAACAACCACTCAATTCAAGCGCAAGTATTCATTTATTGGACAATATATCGATCCACAATATCGTGGTATTCGATTACCAACACCTAAAATGCTTTTATGGCTGTTTTTATCAGGCCTTTTTTCAGGGGCACAAACACTTGTTTATTTTATGCTAATAAAAGACATGGATCTATCAGTATTCCTTCCTGCATCACAATTTGTTGTGGTCTATTTATTGATTGGTGATTTGATTATTGATAAGACTATGCCTTGTGCTGTAGAAATCCAATCAATATTAATGATTGTTCTAGGAACGGTGTTAGCAGCTATAGATTTCACTTCTGGTTCAGGAAGTTTTTCATTGGTGAATATGGTTCTTGTTTTTATTGTCTTTAATGGTTGTGCAGCAATTTATGTTATTTTCCAAAAGAAAGCCATTAGTACAAAAGACACTAAAGGTAGAACGATGGATTCTACAAATATTAGGTTATGGACTTTAATCTTCATGGCTATTTTCACGATATTATTTTCATTACCTTTTATGAATGCAAATGCCTGGTATGTCTTTACTTCGACATTTAGAATAGGTTTCATTCCAATAGCTGTTTCAATGTTGTTGGTCTATATTGCGAGGATATTTTATGTTCGAGCTTTATCTATGGGTAAAATGTCAATCGTTAATTCACTTTCATCAGTTTCAGTAATCGCTGGAATACCAATAACATTAGTATCAAGTCTTATCTGGCCTAATATTTTCACTTTACCTACGGGAGATCTTGCTTGGGTAGTTTGGTTGTTAAGAGGGATAGGTGCTATTTTAGTCTTTACAGGTATAGTAGCAATGTCAATGAGTGAAGTAAAAATACTGATTTTTGCTAAAGTAAAAACAGGTGAGGTTTGTGATATAGCTAAAATCAAAAGTATTCAAGGTGTTGATAAGGTTTCAGCTTTAACTGGAAAATATGATCTACTGATTGTATTGAAATCAAGAACCATTGGTCGTGGTTACCAACCTATCGTTGACCAACTAGCTAAATTACCATGTTTAGATGTTCTTGTTTCAAGCACAATATTAAAAGAATGGAATACTGGTACAGCTTAACCAGTATACCTTAACGCTTCACTAGGTGGTATTTTTGATGCTCTTCTAGCAGGTATAACTGCTGATATTATAGAGAGTGCGATTGTAACTGCTATGAAAAGAGCTAGAATAGCCCAAGGTACAATAAAAATAAAATCATATTGAATTAGATATTGAGTATACATTCCATAACCTAAGATAAATCCATTAACAAAACCAATTACTAATCCAACCAAGGCTACTGCAAAAATTTCCACAACAACAGCAGTAATAACTTCTGAACGTTTAAATCCTAATGCTCGCATCATACCTATTTCTCTTGTTCTTTCGGTTATTCCCCTTAATGAAACAACTATTAATCCAAGCACTCCAACAATTAGCCCTAGTGAAACAAATGCTTGCATAAAGCTAACTGACTGTATTACTAAATCCATAAAATTTTCCAATCGATCTTTTAAGACAAGAGTATCAAAAAGAACAAAATTCTCGGGAGTTGCTAATTCCATAAACCTAAATTCTATATTATGACTTACTTGGATTACTTCTTCTAAAGATAATTTTGGATTCACTGACACTAGAAATGCTGTATCTCCTGTTACAGAGCTAAATATAGGTGAACCTTCACTTGTAAATAAGAAGTTAGAGAAGCTCATAGAATATGAAGTTGTCTCAACAAATGCAATAACGGTATAGTTTCCTAAGACAAGTTCTTTTGTGTCTGGGTCAATTTCAGGGATAGTAATAATATCTCCAACAGTAGTATTAAGATTATATACTACTCCAGCTCGATCAAATTCAAATTCTCTTAGCAGAAAAGGTAAAATCACATACTTATTAGTGCTATTTTTTGCTTCTAACCATGGATTTCCTTCAATACCTTCCCAAATCTCATTAAAAGTATAATCAGTTAAATTCAGAAATTCATCATTAATCCCCCACATATCCGTTGGGATTTCAACCTCTACTAATGATTCTAATGTTTGATTAAGAGCATTAAACATAATATTTGCATATGCTTTTTGAATTGTAAATATAAATTTCATACCAACTACTTTTTCAATATTAGGATCTGCTTCCTTAATTACTTCTATTGCATCACCATTAAAGCTATTGCCAGATGGTGAGAATGCTATAATATCTACGCCACCTTGTTCCCGTAAAGCAAAATCATCGAATCCTGATGTAAAGCTACCTGTAAAAACAGCCAGAAAAACATTCATAGTTAATATTACACCAAAGATTGCAAAAGTAAGTGCAGACCGGGTTTTCTTTTTGCCTACATATCGCATTGAGATTATACCCATTGACCTCATTGATTGTATTTTTTGGAATACAGCATTAAAGCGGTTTGATACCCACTCAAGATTCAATGCTACAAAAATAATTGTACCAAAAACTAAACCTAGCATTGAGATTAAGAATGCATAAAGAGCATTTTCATCATCGATTCCTAAATTGTTTAAATATGGATTTAATACTAACACACCTAATAACCCAGCAATCATCCATGAAATAGCTAAAAGATTAAATGATATTTTTGCTCCTACTAATCTTGAGAAAATAAATCCTAACCCTAGCAATCCTAGAAAAATGCTTCCTATAAATATCATCCATCGCCATTCAGGTGTTATTAGTAATGACGCAATTAAGGCAGAAATTGCTGATAGGAAAAATCCAATGCCCAAATAAGCAGACCAATCACCTGATCTTCTTCTTACTTGTGGAGTTTCCACCTCATTAATAGTTTGAACAATATCGATTCTAGAGGCTTTCCATGCAGGATATAATGCTGCTAATAAAGAAATAATCAATCCTATTAAAAATGAGACCAACATCCCAACAGGTTTTACAATTAAAGGAATATTCTGTAGAATCTCTCCAACATCTAAGAAATTTTCCAGCAGAAAAATAATACCCAGACCACTAGCAACGCCACCACCTAATCCCAGCAGCGATCCAATGCCTCCCAAAACCATACTTTCAGTTAATAAAACAATTAGAAGCTGTCTTTTGGTCATTCCTATAGCACGCATTATTCCAATTGATCTCTGGCGTTCATCTATATTCATCAAAGTTATATTGAGAATTAGCATTACTCCTGAGAGTATTATTAAGGAGCCAAATACATATAAAACAATTCTAAAGGTCTTTACAGAGCTTTCAATATCATCATATGCTTCGAATTTTTGAGGAAAAACCCTGAATTTGCTACCTTCTTCTTCTCCTAGATAAAACATTAAACGTTCTTCAATTAGTTTTTGTACAAAAACAGCATTATCATTACCCTCTGTCGTACTCACTATGATATTATTAATCCCTGTCGATGTAGTGTTAAAATATTCTTGGAGGTATTGTAATTTCATGAAAACAGTAAATCCACTATTTAATACTCCTTTGCCTTCGGTATTAGCAACTCCTTTAATGTTAATACCTGTTAATGATCTATTATTGTAATATGCATCTAAATAACCAAATTCAATTGGCATAATTCTATTTGGTAACATTAATTCTGGAATTCTTCCTTCATCATTTTCCTCAAAAGCAATAACTGATTCTGCTAATCGTTTACCAACAATACATTGAATTGAGCTTAAAGTACTAAAATTAAATTCATTGTTCCCGTATGTTTCATCAGGCGTTAATGTTCCAAATGATTGATCAAGTGTTTCATTTATACCTATCCATGTTACAAAAATCTCAATTTGTTTTGTGGTAGTAAAAGATGTCACAAAAACCTCTGAGCTTATTCTTGGTGAAATGCCGTCTATATATGGTGCTAATAATGGATCATCACGTAGTTGTTCATAAATGCTATAATTGAAAAATTCAGTGAGAAATTCGCCTTTTTGTATATCGATGTCAGCATTGCCAAATCTTTGATTTACAGTGTCTTTCATACCATTTACGAGTGAATCAGTAGCAATTTGTACACCAGCTAATAATGATACGCCGATAAGAATACCTATTAGGTTTATTATATTCTTAAGTTTCCTGCGACTTAAACCACGTAATGCATGTCTAATAGCATATAACAATTAAAGGCACTCCATATGTTAACCATGGATTTCATAAGTTTATATGAGTTTTTTATCTGTGGTTTTAGTAAATTAATCTTTTGAAAAAGGATAAACTCTAATTGTCATAACCTCAAAGAATTTATTATAATAGAACAATAGGAAAAATGTCCTAAAACTAAATTTAATATAATGAAAAATTAACAGTTAAAGAGATAATTTTGTAATTGGTGTAAAAAATGAGCACAAAGCAAGAAGAACATGAAGCTGAAATTGTTAAATTCCCTGGGATTGCCAGTATTTCATTATCTATTACCCCCCTAAATAAAGTAGAAGATTTCGATTTGTTAGAAGCAATTGTTAGAGTATATGATGAAAATAATGAACAAATTATGAGGCAAAAAGCTCGCTCATTACATACAATTGCAAAAAATTTGAAATTATTTATTCAAAACCGAACCAACTTACCAATTAATGATCGACGTATGTCTGTTTGGTTTGCCTCATACTTAACTAATCTTGGAATAAAATTGGATGAGGAACAAGCTTATCAAATTATTAAATTGGCTTCACAAGCATTAGAAAAAATCTCTCGAGTAAATATTGAAGGTGTAGAATCAACTGATCTTGTTTCAATTGAAACGGATGTTTTAGCCAATACAATTGAATTGAAAACAGATAGATTGCTCTCTGAAGATCAATTGTATGAAATTCTGGAAAAGAATCAAAGTCCTGTCACTAATAAAGTAGTTAGAAAAATTACGTACAAAAATAGTGGTGGTGTTGAGCATAAAGATAGTATTAAACTAGATATTCATCCAGGTGATAAAATCCTAGAACATAAATTGGTTGCTTCCTTCAAAAATGAAACTGAGCATGAATTAACACACATTGTATTATCGGATATTATTCCCTATGTCTATCGCATTATTTCAATAGATTGTAAGGGTAGCAAATATTCGAAATCCTTGTTAGATGACGGATTAAAAATAACCTGGAAGATTGATAAATTAGCTTCAGGAGAAGAAACTAAAGTCTTCTATACTTTTGAAAAACGAATTGCTAGAACTATTCTAATTAGAAAAGGTGA
>JAEORJ010000150.1 GCA_016840945.1 Candidatus Gerdarchaeota archaeon | reverse complement strand
ATTGATCTTTTTCAGAACTTCTGTAATCCCCATTTTGACTATTCAATTGCTCTATATCAATATAGTAACAGACACTTTTCCCGCCCTAGCATTAGGAGTAAGTCCCGCGGAACGGGATGTTATGTTGCGTAAACCTAGGAATCCTGAAGAACCACTAATTGATAAAAAAATGATTGTTATGATATTAACATCAGGAATTTCATATGCTATTGGAACAATGATAGTCTATTTCTGGGTTATGAATTTCACTTTATCTGTTGACCCTCTCGAGGTCAAAACAGCTGAAACAATGGTTTTCATATCATTAGTGATTTATCAATTACTTCATTCATTATCTGTAAGTCAAGAAAGAATAATTTTCAATAAAGAATTTTTCAAAAATGGCAAATTATTCTTAGCTTTCATAGTTAGTCTATCATTGCTAATTGCTGCCATTTACATTCCATTTATGAATAATTTTATTCATACTGTTCCTATAGGTGCTCCACATTGGGGTTTAATAATACTTACTGCAATACCAATATTCATTATTGATGAATTGCGCAAATTACTCTTTAAAGGCAAGAAAGATAATAGGAAAGATATTATTGTTGATGTTTGTTGAAAAGATCACTTCTTTCTTCTAATAATTAAAATGACAGGAATGGAAATTAAAGATACTCCTCCAAGAGCACATAATAGATAAATCCACCAAATAACTGTCGAGTCTCCAAAAATTAATTTTGGAAGGGAATAATCAATCAATTCAATATAAGACTCAAAGGTATAATCAACTTCCTGCTCTTGAAATAACCCACTACCCGATGAAAGAATATGTGAACCATAAAGAACTCCAATGCTAATATCATAAACAAATTGACATTGATGTGTAAAGGTTAGAGTATATTGTGGTGATATGCTCGTTTCATTAATTACTCCAGTGAATATTAATTCGAATAGCACTAAAGTATCAATTTCTTGATAGCTAGCATTATAATTCGCATCATAAACTTTTGGAACAAAAAAAGAAAATTGAAATTGTGTTTCATTTTCAAAAGCTTTAAAGAAATCAATGGTTCTTTGAGTGCCAACAAAAGGGTAAAACAATAATCCTAAACCATAATCAGCTAATTCAGGTTCAAGAAGAAAATCTTCAATAGTATACATCGGGTTAATCAATAATGATGATAAAGCTACTTCATCAACTAAATTCCAATCAGCTAATTTTGAATCCGATTGGCTTTCACAACTAAGAGTCCAAAGAACATTATCTCCCCCTAAACTAGTAACTGCAGCTGTAATTATTTTGGTAGGTTTATATTGTTTCAATCCAACTTTAAAAGCATTACCTGAATAATGTTCGTTTCCAATATGCAAATTAATTAATGATCGTTTAACTTTATAATCGTATGATTCACTAGAGCTAACTTGATAAGGACTAATAATTTGAGTAATTTGTAGAGAAATTAGAATAGTTGCAATAAAAATAAAACTCAATTTTTTAATCGTTTTCAAATTAGCACTACCTAATAGCTAATAGTATCAAATCTTGATAAGATTATTTGTTAAAATAATTAAGATATATTTAAATCATGAATAGGTTAAATATATTCAACAACTAATGAACTAATCTTAGTTCAAGAATTATAGTTATGAGGGATTTCATGGGATCAAGCTATAGTTATGATTTGGATCAAAGCAGTTTATTGAAAGGGTTTGTGAATCTAAAAAATGCTAGCCTTATTTTTCTAATTAATCTTGCATTGTTACTCCTCGAGAGTATTTTCATCTTAATCGATAAATCTACTGGTGATGATTTTTGGATGATTTTCTCTTGGGTCATTGATATTATGGTAGTGATTTCTGGTTTAATAGCTGGGATTCTATTCTTATTAGGAATTAATGCTGTGAAGAGTCATTTAGGTTCTCAAATGATGAAGAGAATGAAAGCACTTGTAGTTTTGCTTTACATATATATTATTGGTAATACTTTATCTTCAATATTCACTTTGCTATTTCATTTAAGTGGTGAATTAACAAACAATACAGCAGGTAGAAATCTAATATTTTGTAGCATAATTAGCATCTTTCTTATTATTTTAAGTTTTAACTTTAATAATTTGCAGAAAGTTGGTTATGAAACAAAGATACTATATATACCTTTAATGACATTAACTATACCATCCTTAGTGTCCTTTATTGCAGGTATAACAGCTTTCACTGCATTAGATTATAACCATTATTTTGAACCTATTAATGTATTCTATATTGTTACATTTATGCTGATAACAATATTGATTTTTGCTAGCTTCTTTGAACTATATATTATACTTAGAAAAATGACCATTTTAATAGATAAAAAATATGTTTACAAAGATCCAGAAGAAACAAAACCGCTTTCAAAAGCTATTCCAGCGAAGAAATGATAATCGATTATTAAGCATAAGAAGCTGAAAATCTTTAATTAGTATCTTATGTTTTAATAATTTATTATGAAAGCTCAACCGAGGATTCGTGCAATCAAGAATCAGCTTAGGCAATTCACTCTTCCATTTATTATTTTCATCTTGTTCTGGGTATTGGGTATAATTTTGATAGCTGTTTTTGAACCTGATAAAAATTTCTGGCATATACTAACAATATCTATCTGTATTGAAGAAAGCGTAACAGAAATAGGTTTTTTTGCTTTCTATCAATTTTTATGGCCATTATTATTTGAAATCTTAATCTTAAGCTTTATTTTAAGCACAATTCAAGATATTTATGGATACAATCCAATAATGAGTTCAAGGAAACTTGCTTCTAATAGATCAAGGCATTCAGTTGTTTTAGGATACAACCATCTTGGTGAGCGAATAGTTGAATATCTAAGAGCTAACAAACAACCATTTTCAATTGTGGAAATCGATTATGAGAAGGTTGACAATCTGATAAGCTTTAACCAACCTGTTGTTGTTGGGGATTATACTGATCCAAGTATCATCGCATTAGCTGGAATAGCTAGATGTAGAGAAGTATTTTGTGTAACTAATGATCTACGCCGAGGATTAATTGCTGCTGAAAGAGTTCGAGAAGTGAATAAAGATTGCCATCTCTATATGAGGGTTTTCGATATCCATTTCCGAGAATATCTAACTAATGAACCTTGGAATGCTTTTACTTTTTCAACCTCTGATTGGACTATGGAATCTGTAAAAATTTGGGGTGAAAAAATCAGGAAAAATGATAAAATCGTTGTTTTGGGTTATGATAATATTGTTAGGAGAATAGTTGATTATTATGGTGAAAAACTCCAGGCAACAGTGTATGTTTTAGATGAAGGACTAGACGATGATACCTATCTCTACCTACCAAATGTCAAAACAGTCACTGAACATGTGCGTTTCATTGAAACACTAAAAGCTCATGTTGATTTAACTGAGGTTACTCAAGTATATATTTGTTGGAATACTGAAGAATTATTCTCAGATGCAATATTACTCACATTAGCACTGAAAAAGCAATATCCAAAAATAGCTTTGTTTGTGCGGATGTTTGATGAGGAATTAGCTGAGATAGCTAAAACATTAGATGCAACAACATTTTCAACATCAGCTTATGCATTTAAAATGCTACAAAAGGAAGTAAAAGAAATCTCAGGCATTCATCCAAATAAGGAACTTAAAAAGAAAAAATAATCAAGTTCAAAAAAAATTATTATTATCTTGTGAGTATAATATAATTAAGATTAAGTGGACTATTTTATGGTTAGTATTGAAAATGAATAAAGGAAGGAAAATAAAAGCTATTGTCCTTTTATCAGTTTGCTTGGGTTTTCTGCCAATAGATGATTTTGGTCTTAAAAGTAAAGCAATTGGACCATACTTTTCAATTACATTATTAGTACCAACCACTAGTTCCTCATTTTATTATGGCGCATTAATTATGGCAGAACAATTACAAAAAATAGGCATTGATGCTGATTTAGTTTATGCGAGTTGGATTCAAATTTATCAACGAACTTGGGATTACCCTGGTCTCTACCCAATACCAGATTACGCACACGGTGGCTTTGATATTCTATTTCTTGGTTGGGGACAAGAACTGGATTGGAATCCTGAACCTCTGTTTAGTTCTCCATCAATAACACCTGCAGGTGATAATTTCTATCAATATTATAATCCAGAAATGGATTCAGCAATTGATTCATATCTGGAAGCAAGTCTTAGCTATGAAGAACAAGATTATTATGGAAAAATCATACAACAAATCTTGTATGATGATCTTCCACAAATAACAACATCTTATCGCTGTGTTTTATGTGTAATGGATCAAAATTTTACTGGCTGGGATGGAGAATTATGGTTAAATGACTATAATTCCCCATCTATGGAAAATTGGTCTATTCCAAATCAAACATCATTTCATTATGGTTCACCTGTTGAACCTCATGATTTTCATATCTATAGTTATGAGCAAATTTATGATTCTTATTGGCTTAATCAAATATATCAAAGCCTAATATCACGTAATTCGTCACTGCAATATCATCGACACTACGCACCAAATATTGCTATAAATTATACTTCTATAGATGGCTTATCATATAATATTTCATTAAATCCTAATGTTTGTTTTGCAGATGGTATCATTTTAAATGCTACGGATGTTAAATACAGTATTGATTTATTTACCGAAGTTATGCCTGATATTACTTACGGAAGTATATGGACTTATCCACCTGAAATAACAATTTATGATGAATTTACTCTAGGAGTTCATTTTAATAATACATTTCTTTCCACTGATGCTATTTTCAGTTATTTCTCTATTGATATACTACCACATTATATTTGGAATTCTACTCTCCCTGAAAATCAATTTGATCAAGCAACTATTTGGGCAAATACAGATCCAACAAAACTATTCGGTGCTGGCCCATATTACCTCTATGAATACAATAATGAAACAGGAACAATCCATCTAAAAAGAAATGATTATTATAAAAATTGGACTGGAATAACTCCTTACTTTGAAGATGTTTATTTTGATTATTTCAGTAGTAAAGATGGTGTGATTAATGCTTTGGCTAATGAAGTAATCGATATGATAGATCCTTCTTATTTATTATCTTGGAATGAGATACCAGCAAATACTAAAGCTGAATTAGTAGATGGAGGTACAAATCAAGAAATGGCTATTAATAATATGCACCCATATCTTGGTACTGGTGAGTTTTGCCATATTGCTGGTCCTGAATCAGCAAAATACATTCGTAAAGCAATTAGTCATCTTTATCCACGGGAAATTGCTGTTGAAGAATTACTTCAAAATTTAGGCAAGCCTGGTATTACAGCTTGTCCTCCAATTGCAACTTGTTTTGATGAGACACTTAAACATTATAATTATTCAATTGCAAAGGCATTAGAATTTATGAAACTTGCTGGTTTCGACTCTGTAATACCAACTCCTGTTTTAGTTGGTATCAACTTGCCAGTATTTATCGCTATCATTTCATTAATGGGATCTTCTCTTGTATATTTTAAATATAAAAGAATAAAATTAAATTAGACTATAAAGTAAAAATACATTTTCGATTTAAGATGCAACAGCTAATAAATGATTTTCATTTTCACCTATTTCAACTGAGATTTTCTTTTTCATTTCTTTTTTATTTGGAAAAATATTTGTTAAATCTATTATCAAATCTAAATGGTTGGGTTTGATATTTATTATAGTGATATCTTTCATGTTTAATGAACAATTAGAACCAATTGATTTTATGGCTGCTTTTTTAGCTAAAACAATTCTTTTAAGAATATCATCAGTGATTCTTATATCAAGTTTCGAAAGTAATTCCTTTTCATGCTCGATTAAAATTTCCTTAATATTTTGTTGAATTTTTTCAGATTGAGTCTGTATTTCGATGCCAATTTTCTTTCTTAGGCTTATCATCGCTAAAACATAGTTATCAGTTTTTGTGATTGTAAAATAAAATCGTCTTTTTTTATGAATGAAATAGGGGTCATTAAACTCATCTCGAGAAACCTTATAATTAGTCATTTTTATTTTTATACCAACTACTCTTATAGCTCGCTTAATAGCAAATAATTCTAAGAAGTTAGCTAGTTGATTTTTATTTGTTAAATCATAGATTAATTCAGATTCATCAATATGCATGCAACTATTAGCAAATGATGGTTCTCGAGATAATTTATCATTAATTAGTTTACAACTAATAACTTCCAACCAAGCGAGTTTTGGTCTCTTCACTAATTGCCTTATCCTATGTGCTCGTAAACGTTCAAGTACTGGAGTAACATCTCCCATATCTGTTTCAATCGTTTTATAACCTATAGCACTAGCTATAACATCTCCATATAGTGATAGAATAAGAAAAGTATAGGAATTCTCATCAATTGGATATCCTAGAACATAATGAGGTTTCAAATTAGTATTATAAAAAATCAGCTGTTTGATTTTACTAGGTAAAGATGCTTTACCTTTGATGATAAACTCATATAATCCAATTGCTTGAAAACCCGCTTCAATACTTAATGGAGAAATTAATAATTTATCCGTTTTCCAATCGAATATCTTTTTATCTTTATTATCGATTATAGCAATGACTTGATTTTTATCAATACTATTTATTTCTTTTAAAACTTGAAATGATGTTCCATGTGGAAGAACTTGATAAATAAAATCTTTGGTCAATAAAGGAGTGCTTTTTAACACCGGTGTGCTGTGTCTAAATTCTTCTCTTTCTTTCATTATAATTTTAGCTTCAAAACGAGTTTTGAGTTCCTTACTTTTCGTTGTTGGTGTTTTTAACACTGCTTCTGTTACCAAACCGAAAGGTTTAATCTTAGCATAAAGCACTGTTGGGTCGTCATTCTTTAAAAATATACCAGAAGTAAAACTTACATCAGTAAATAGGAATTCAGTATCTCTTTGAAAGGTATAGTTTATTAATTCAGCAAATGATTCTAATCCCATAATTCCTGGAAATAACGATATTTTGTTGAAACGATGATCGTTCATATAGAGATCAGTATTAAGTGACAATACTCTTTCACTGATAATATTACCATCATTAGTCTCTGTGATTTTTCCCAACATTGGGAATTTTTTGCGATCATTTTCACTCATAATTAAACCTCAAGAAAACATTTGCTTTTTATTATTGCTTCATTAAGAAACTGTTATTTTTAGCGTTTCTTTATTCTTAATTTTTACTCCTTTCAAGTTGGAAAATTAATCAAGAGT
>JAEORJ010000149.1 GCA_016840945.1 Candidatus Gerdarchaeota archaeon | reverse complement strand
CGTCTTTCTCAGGATCATATTCAACATCAGCTGGCCAGTTTCCCGGATCTGCTGCCTGGTGAAGGAAATCATCTGTTCCCGCGAAGTGTGGAAATGGTCCCTTGTCTGATGTAGAAGGATCTCCTTCTGTAGGATGATCTAAATCAAATTCTTCATACAGGAAATCAAAACATACTGATTGGATGGCTACCGGATCCTGTGACAGAAACAAAGAATTGGGATAATCTGCATTTGCCAGAGTAGCACCTCCATCACCAAAAGGTGCCATACGCCATTTAATAGGCGGATGTCCATAGTTTGTCGATCCCCAAAGTCCGTCAATCAGATAGAGGATAGTCTTCCCTCCAAGGTCTTTATGCCCCATTATATCAACAAAGCAGCGATAAACCCCATATTCTCCATTAGGATCCTTGCCTTCCTCATGTGCGTCGGGCATAGGTAATGATTCATGTAAATGCCAGGCATCTCCGACGATGGCAATAGAGCCGAAATGATTCTTGCTGGTCAGGGAAATACCTGCACGATGATGCTTTTTAAAAACAGGAATGTTGATCATATATTGAGCGTCAATATAATCCTGGGGCAGAACATCTGAAGAACTTCCATCGCTTCCGAAAATTACATTGCTTTGTGTAGGGTTAAGAACATACGGATCCGAACTATTCCAGTAATTAACATCCGGAAATACATGACTGCATTTTTCATAGGTGCCCGATATCATCGTACAGTTGGGATCTCCTATACCGATATCAGATTGGGTAACTCCGGCTTTATTGACCAATTGATTTAAAATAGCATAACTAATCTGGGGCGAAGTATTTATACCGTCTTCTCCGTAGTAAACGGCATTCATATTGATTTTGATGACAATTTTTTCACCGCTTGTATACCCTTTGTTTCCTCTGCCATGTGTGTTGTTATAGTACCTGAAAATCGAATCCCAGGCATTTCTATCACTTGATGCCCCGGTCAATTTTTGAAGCCCTTCAGACAACATGTTATTTACCACCCACTGGTTCGTATTTTTATCTTCATACCAATAATCTTTTTTAACATTGGAACAATCTTCATTGGTGGCATTTGGGTTATGTATCCAAACTACTCGTCCGGGAAATATTCCTTTACCCACTCCAACAGGTTCATTTCCGGGTTGATATCCCTGGTATTCTGCTGCAAGGCTTCTGTTGGTAGTGTTAACTATGGCAACAATTCCTGCTGCCAGTCCAAAAAAAATGAACATTAAACCCAGGAGATACCTGGACTGTATGATCCTTTCCCGTGCTTTACGGAAAAAAAGTGCAAAGGAGGAAATTCCGATCAAATATATTACGAAAGAAGATGCCAGCGGAGCAGCAGCTTTCATACAAGGGTATGCGGCCCTGGAGGGTTTTGGAATGACTCTTATAAGAAACCATAGGAGTGAACCAAGTCCCAGTGTAAAGAAAAACACACGGAACCAAAACTTTTTAAGGAATTTAAACATTGTTTTCATAGTATTTATTTTCAGGTGTTGGTTTTATAAATAACTCAATAATAGTTGGTTTAATTGTGTATTTTGGGTAAGCAACATATACTATCAATTTAAACATTCCCTGATCTCATCCAACATGTTTCCCAGACAGTTATAAATTTATCCTATAATTTCAATCAAGTCAATAGTTCGTGTTTCATTATCTGATTGGTTGCAATACGCGGGAAATCTATTACATTATTGTGACAGCTAATTGATCAATTCCACTTATCAGTTATGCAGCCTGGAACAGAATGAAATGATCCCGCCAAAGGTATGTGAGTTCAACGAAGTTAACCGAGTTTTTCTATGTTTATAGTCAGATGAATTTGACAAAGTCAAATCCGTAGGAACTGGTTTGCATTATATCCATCGTCTTACTTTATTTTTATAATCAAGATAATGCTTCCCAAATGTCTCAAACATCAATTGCTCTTCTTTTCTTATAAAAATTAATCTGACCATTGTCATAAAGATGAAAGGTAAAAACAAAGAAATAACGTTTGTTGAGAATATCGAAAATCCAAATATTAATATAGTCATCCCCAAGTACATTGGGTTCCTGGATTTGGAAAAAAATCCTTCGTTAATCATGTGATTTGATTTCTCAATTTTTAGAGTAGTCTGATGTTTTCGAAATAGATCTCTCGACTTTCCCATTATTATAAAACCTGAAAATGCAACCATTATGCCAATCAGGTTATATGGAAATTCAATTAGGTTAAATTGTGGTACAAAAATATAAAGCGCAACCATTATAAGAAGACAATAGGCAATCAAGGAAGGTGGTATAAATAGTTTTTTCATAATTTCTTTTTAATAGTTTTTGCAATTATTCAACCTTTTTTTAAGGATCTATATCAAAATTTTTCAATTCCCATTTTTATTCAATGTATAATCTTTGTTGGTCTGTGTCAATTTCATACAATACCTGGTATGCACAATTGAATTATTTCTGAAGCAATTCTTGAATCATTTTATGAACTACTTTTTCCGGAGTAGGGAAGTTATGTAATTCCTTATTCTTACTAATATTGTATGTAGATTTTGCAATCAGACTATCCCCGCTCGGAGAAATAAAAGCTATTTCAAGCTTATCGATAATTTCTTTAAAATCCCATCTCCAGGTATCGTTGTATTCCACAATCAGATCAAAGTTCTCTGGCGAGTCCCCTCTTTTGCCAATTACAGTATAAATCCCATACTTTTCCAATTCTTGTTTTATTACCAGATCTGTGTTGCCAATAGTTTCATGTTCTATGGCAGGATCGTCTGGAGGAACATAATAAACGAATGGTGTAATAATTCCAAATCTGAACTCAATATATTTCGAATTCTCAGCAGACACTATGTAAGCATTTTTATATAAATTGTCGGACTTTGGTAAATAGCTAACAGTATTTATTGTCCCCGTACACCCAATTAAAGTAACTGTAATCAGGAGTAATGAAATTTCAAATAAGTTCCTATTCATTTTAGTAGTATGGTTTTGAATTGTGTATGATGTTTCCTCTGCAAGAATAGTGCGGATCTTCGCACCACTTTACGATTTGTACACACCCACCCCCTGTTAATTGTTTTAGCCATAAATATAGCATTTTCCTCTGCATTAGTTCTACACCCTGTTAGCGCTAGTTTGATATTTTCCAATTTCTTTCATTTATCAATGGATACTTTATCTCAGGATCCAGTATAATCTCTTTTATCGGTTGTTTAGTTTTAAGTACAATCTCATTTTTAATTAATCGCCCGTTAAATTTGTCCAGTATTGATTCTTCGTTATTCATTATTAATTGATAGTCTATTATTGTAGCTAATGCATTGCCTTTTCTTTCGATAGTAAATGTAACCTCATATTCATCAAGCTTTTTCAAAGTTTTTATGTTGGTTACTTTAAAATCAAGATAATCGTTTGTAAGATACCATTGATCAAAAAACCAATTTAAGTCAGTATTAGCGGCTGACTCACATATGTCCTGAAACATATCAAGCGTTACGTTAACTCCTTTGCAAGACTTTAAACATTCATTAAAGATCTCAAAGAATTTATCCTCACCAATCTCAT
>JAEORJ010000148.1 GCA_016840945.1 Candidatus Gerdarchaeota archaeon | reverse complement strand
GAGCTGGACAAGTAGCTGGTGACCTTTGGCGGTTTATTAAGGAAATGAAAACTGGGAATTATGTTATTGTAGCAACAGATACAGGATTTTATATTGGGAAAGTAGCTGGACCAGCATATTATGATGAAATGAAGATTTTTAATGATACTGCCTATAGACGAAAAGTAGAATGGTTGAACAATAAAAAACCAGTTCCTTTTGAGAAAATGACTCCTGAATTACAAAAGAAGTTAAAGATCATTCAAAGTGTGATTGATGCTACTCCATACTATCAAGAAATAGAATTCTCTATGAGAATAGCTTAATAGATTGATTTTAAAAAAGAGAAAGAAAAGACGCTAAAAGCGTCTTGTAATTTTTTTATCTGGTTGGAATTTTGTTCTTTTTACTGCGAGAAACAAGGGCCACTATGATGACAATGATCAATATTAATGCGCCAGCTCCACCAGCAATAAGACCAATCACTAATGGATTAATAGCTAGGCCAGGATTCTCATTAACAGCATAGAATACGTTTACCGAATAAATATGGACACTGCTATAGGTTTTTCCAGAAAGCTCAGCTTTCCAGCGAAGGTCAATTCCTGGATTGGCAAATGTGTGTTTTACTCCTGGAGTAACTGCTTCCCAATTTGTCCCTCCATCAGCACTCATGAAGAACTCGACTTCAGTATCAAATGGGATAAACATGTTGGGTATAAGTGTAGCATTATCAATTCGTTCGCCTTTTTCTACAGCATCGATTTCAAGAGATTGTGCTAAAAATGTGCCGTCTATGTAGGTATCAGCTGGACTTTCATAATGGCGCAGGATGATTAATGAAGTTTTATTGGCAACGTACGTGTAGTCTCCATGGGTTGTTACTTGTAAGCCACCAAAAGCATCAGGATAGCAAGAGCCACTATAAGCAGCAAAATTTAATGAATTAATTAAGAAAGCTCCTTGATCACCTACCCCAATAAGATAAGGACCGAAATTCCAGACGCCATTAGCATTTAGATTAATATAACCTGGAAGATCAACGTCGTTGATAAACACCGGATCATAGGGATTAGTGACATTGTAGGTTGATAACCAATTACCTGCTGCGATATAAACAAAATCACCATCAGCTTTTACATCCCATTGATAACAACCATAACGATACTTAACAGCGGTTAATTGCGGATTGTATAAATCAAGTAGATCATGAATAAATAATCCATCACCATCACCGCCAATATAATCGATAGAGTAAATCTGGTAACCTTCTACCCAAATAGAGGTAATATTACTTCCAATGAACACTTCAACATACGCATCTGACCATGAGAAAGTTTCAGGATTGGAAATATCAATATTGAAGAAACTTCCTCCACCCCAACCACCATATAGTATATCTCCATGAATAAAAACATCTGTGAGTTGATTACTACCTAGATAATGCGCTTCAAATATGTTTGTGGGATCAGAAATATCATATACTGTTATTCCATTTTCATCGATTAAGTATGCATAGTTACCTCGGATGTCTAATTTACGATAAATCCCTGTAGGAGTTGTAGTATTAATCTGGTCAAGTAATATTGGTTCCATAGGATTTCTGACATCCAAAGTGTAAAAGCCATCTGGGCCAGCTGCTACGTAAGCAACATCTCCTCTTACTCTTACATCCCAAGCTTCATACTCCTTGAATGGATTTGGAAATGCTGAAGTAGCGAAATTAGTTATTCCTCCAGTATCAGAACCTACTTCGTAGGTATGAATGCCAAGGTTTGTAGCAACAACAAGAGTATTGCCATAAAGGTCAACATCCAAAACTATTTCTCCTATGTCTAAGCGTGTTAATAAGCATGGATTCTCTGGATTAGCCACATCCAAAATTGTCACCCCAAGAGGGCCATCAGCCACATACAGTGTTTTTCCTTGTAGGGCTACTTTTCTAGCATAACCTTCGGTATCATAGGTTCCAATTATTTGAATGTCATTAGGATTATGAACATCAATAATATGGACACCAGCTTCTCCATCAGCTAAATAAGCTAATCCACCATCAACAACTACATCTGTAGCATTTCCTGGAGTGTCGATATAATCTAATTGTACGTAATTAGTTTTAACAGCACCAACATCGAGGGTAAAGAATCCATTTGTACTAGCAGCTATATAGACTGTACTACCAGAGACATCAAGTCCTAAAGCTTTTGAATTAGTCCAGGTATTAATCATAAGAGATAACGCATCGGGATTTTCAGCATAAACCATTTGTAAGGAATGTGCTGCAGCTGAATTATAGACTGTAAAATAAATATAAACTCCTTGTATGGAAATATCAGTTACAAGTCCATCTACCAATTCATTGTCCAAATAATTCCCCGCACCATATAAATTATATGGATTCGTTGCATTATAGGAATTTGTTTGGTTGTAAGTTGAACCACCAATTCCAGCATAAATAGTGTTCCCCTCAACAGCTAAACATTGAGTTTGTGGGAATGAGCTTCGAGTACTCATTACAAAGATATTGTTTGGATTTGCTATACTAAAGATTCCAACGCTACTTGCTGCAGAAGTTGGACTGTATTGTGCAGCATAAACTTTTCGCCCTTGCACATCAATATCCCGTACCTCGAAGGTAGTAGCAACGAAACTCTGATGATAGATTGAGAAATTACGATCATCAGTTATTGCTCCTGTGCCCCAACCCCAAACTGATGAGATGGGATCTTGATAATTGGTGTTAATAAAATCTTCAAAGAAGTTGACATTATAATTTGTTATAGGATTATTTCCAAGATCAATCGGTTGCATACCAACTATTGTGAGGTAAAATCCGCTTGTTAATGGAAGTATTGCTACAACAAAAAATGTCATTAGAATACGATTAATTCTAGAAACCATATTTTCATCCTCAATAATCTAATTAAGATAATTAAAAATGTCTAAGTAGCAATAAAAAATTATTGCAATTAAGTTTGAATTGTCCACTAAATCTTTCTTTTCTCAAGGTTTTTCGTTCTTATTATCAAGTATATCTGGTGAAAAATATGTTGGAGCATTTTTTGGTGCCTTTCCTTTCAAATGTGTATGATAATACGCGTAGGTCATTGGTTCCCCATCTTTGAATATCTCACCACCAACCACTTTAGCGATAAAGAGAGTATGGGTTCCACAATCAACATAATTTTTGACCACTGCTTCGATATAACCAAGCGAATAGTCTTTTATTATGGGGACACCAGTAATAAAGATTTCATAATTAAGTGGATCTTTAAATTTATCATAATCTTTCCCTGAATAAAAACCAAACCGACCGATAAATTTCATTGGGGCATCAATGGAAAGAACTGATGCGGAAAAGACTTTACTATCCATAATATAATCGTGGGTGAAATTATCTTTACTAATACTCACTGCGACCATTTGTGGTTTAGAGGTTATTTGGAAAACAGTATTGACTATGAGTCCATTATATTTATTGCCTTTTTTAGAACAAAGAACAAATAATCCATAGCTAATCAAACGCATGCTACTGTAAAATTTATCTTCAGACATAATGAACGCTACCTGCTTGTAAAGTCTTTATTGTTTAAAGGTTTACTGAGTTAGTTATTATTAAAATTATCTTTTAGCTAATATCTTATTGGTCTTTTTCTTCCTCTTTAGTAGTTGATTCATCAAGTTCCTCATCAAACTGGTATTTTGGGTCTGCAAGTAATTCTTTATGTGAGATATAATTTAATTTTCTAGCAAGCACTTCTAATGGTTCTATATATGCTTGTTGCCGTTCAGGGGATTCTGATTCCTGATAATATAATTCAGCTAGTATTGGTACCAATTCAGGTGCGCCTAAATCTACCAAGGCATACAAACTCAACATTGTTCGAGCAATATCGTATATTTTCTCAATGTTTGCCCAATCAATTATTTGTATCAAATCAGCAACTTGTTTGTGATTATAGAGAGCTTTTACTTCTTGAAAAGCTTTCCAAACTTTAGCGAAGAGTATTGAGTACCAAATAGACACTGCTAAAATAATAGCTGCAACAGCAAACAAAATTAATCCTGTAGTAAGGTCAACTATAACTAAGAGTCCACCTGCAGTTATTGATAACACTGCTAAGAGAAATCCAGTAATAATTAGTATTAAAGTTCGAAGATATTGAAACCACCTTTTCTTAAAGTAAGCACCAGGTGGCAATAGCTTGTCTATTTTGGAAGGTTTATCACTCATAAGTATTACCAGCATTAAATTATCGTTACTGACATTCATAAAAGCGGTATTTTAAAGTTTATCAATAAAAACAGCCTTTATTAATTTTAAATTAATAAACTTAAAAAATTGTTTTTCAATTAATTTTATTTAATATGAATTATATTTAGTTAGTGCACAATTTGCCTTAATTGTGTTCGTGATATTCAAGCACATGGTGTATAAAAAACGACAACTACAGACAATCTTGAATCCTCTAAAGTATCTTTACGAAGCATATGTTGGATATTCTTTAAAATTGGAGTAACTGCTTTTGGCGGTCCAGCAACAAGCATCTCAATGATGGAAGAAGAAGTAGTTCAAAAAAGGAATTGGGTGTCAAAAAATCATTTTTTAGATTTAGTTGGCATGACTAATTTAATCCCTGGCCCTAATGCTGTAGAAATGGCTCTTCATATAGGATATATAGTACGAGGTTGGAGAGGCCTTTTTCTTGCAGGGATATGCTTTATTACACCAGCTATAATTATTTCATTATCCCTAGCGGTAATCTATGTTCTATTAAATACTCTCCCAGAAATTGAACCTATTCTATTTGGTATTAAACCAGTGATAATAGCGGTAATCTTTGTAGCAATAATTCGATTAGGAAAAACAGCTGTTAAAAATTGGTTATTATTAGTATTAGGGTTAGTAATCATTCCCTTAGTTTTCTTTTTCGATCATTATGCTATTTTGATCTTGTTTAGTGGGGGTATTGTTGGAATGATTACTCTTCAAATTAGAGAAAAATTATTAGCTAAGAAAAAAGTAAACGAGAATATTGCAAATCAAACAGATCAAATCGATTATGAACAACAGAACGAAACTGAAAATCAAGAACAAGAATTAGAGCTTAATAAGGTTGAATTAGAGATATCACATGAGAAGAAAATTCCGTTAAAACTTTATATAGACGATCAAAAAACATCTAATAAAAATTTGATATTGAACACCATTGTGGTAGTAGGAGTTTGGGGCGGATTGGCCTTAGCCCTTTGGTTGATAAGCTATTTTTATCCTGATGTAAAAACAATCAAATTAAGCTTCTTTTTCTATGGAATTGGAAGTATATTATATGGTAGTGGATATTTGCTGATTGCTTATTTAAGAGAGGGATTGGTTTTAAGATATGGTTGGTTAACAGAACATCAATTATTAGATGCAGTAGCTATTGGGCAATTCACTCCAGGACCTTTAACATCAACAGTTACTGTAGTTGGGTTCTTAATTGATGGTTATCTAGGAGCTTTTATAGCCACCTTAGTTTTCTATATACCATCAATTTTTTTGGTCATCTTTGTAAGCCCGATAATTTCTAGATTGCGAAAGTCAACTTGGACATCAGCTTTTTTGGATGCTATAAATATCAGCTCTATAGCAATCATGTTAGTTACTACACTTTATTTAGGAGAAACGTTTGTAAATACCTTAGATTATTGGAGCATCATTGTTGCACTAGTGATAATGCTTTGCTCAGCTGCAATACTATTAAAATGGAAGAAAATTAATTCAGCGATTTTAATAATAGCTGGGGCAATTATAGGGGGACTCATGAAATATTTTGTATTATAGTTAACTACTCATAATAATAACAGAAATTTTGAATATAACATTGCATTCATTAATGTTTATCTGTTAGAATTTGTTGAGGTTTAATTTATGACTAAAATTACACTCGAGGATATAAAAAGGGAATATCCAGAATTGAAAGCTTTCCTTTTTGATTTAGATGGTACACTAATTGACTCCAAGGAAGGAATAGTCAATACAATTAATGGTTTTTTGTCATCAAAAGGATATAATTTTGGAACTACTCGAATAGCTGAATTATTTGGCACTCCACTCGAGGTAATATTTACAATGCTCATTCCAACAATAACAGAAGATGAAATCAATCAATATTTAACCGAAATAAGAGCACAGTACGCTACCAATCATAGGGATATAACAAGTGTCTTTCCTTCTACTGAAAAAGTTTTACAAGGAATTAAAGATCAAGGATATATAATTGGTATTGCTTCAACAAAGAAGAAGAGATTTGTTATTGAAATAATGGAACATTTTGGGTTAATGCCCTTTTTCGATGTAATTGTTTCAGGATATGATGTCCCAAACCACAAACCCGCACCAGATATTTTGTTAGAAGCAGCTAAACAATTACAGCTTAAACCTAGTGAATGCCTTTATGTTGGTGACACTCCAAATGATATAGAAGCAGGAAAAAGAGCGGGGATGGGAACAATAGCAGTGTTAACAGGTTCGTATATCGAAGAACACTTTGAAGCGATAAACCCAGATTTCATAATCAAAGACTTGACTGAATTGCAGATATGAATTCTTCTCAAAACTAAAAACAACCTGATAAGAAGAACTCTTTTAAAGAAAGCAAAATAATGCATTAATATACTCTAAGAATAAAGAATTAATGAAAATAAATTATGGTGAAAAAAATGAGTGATAGCGATTATAAAAGTACTTATCAAGCGTTAAGTTTCTATTCAATTGGAGGATTGTGGGGTTACGCTATTATCAGATTAATTGATTCCAATGGTGAAGAAAAAGTACGTTTGGCAAAATGTAAGAAGAAACAAGAATTTCCAAATACGAAAAAATATACTTGGGAAGATGTACCTACTGAACAAATGGCCAATTTGAGCCAAGTACAGAAGATTAATTTCAAACCCACTGATAATTTCCAAACTATAGCTGATAAAATAATTGAAGAGTTAGGGAAAGTGCAACCAAAAGAGAAGAAAGATGGGTCAACGGAGGAATCAGAAGAAACAGATGATTGATTTGCTCAATCATCACTTATTTTTTCTTTAAAACTTTTTCCTATCATAGTTTTCTTTTTTTAGTTTCAATTACCACAATGACGCAATAGATACCTGTAATACTCAAAAGAGCAATAGGTACTAAAAAGTTAAGTGAAATTGTTCTAGACGTAGTAGGATGGTCTTTGCGATTATTAGGATCTGTACCCATGAACACTTCAATACCATCAAGATATCCATCCCCATCTGTATCAGGATTGAATGGGTCAGTTTCATAGGGATTAACTTCAAGTTCATCTGGTAGGTAATCATCATCGGAATCAGTCATATCTAATTCAACAATCAATAATCCCCCAAATCTATTAGCAACATAAAAAGTATTTTTGTCAGCTATGATAGTATTAGCTATTTGCCCATTATGATAATAGCCAATCTCCCTAGGGATTGCTGGATTATGAATATTAAAAACTTCCATGCCAGTATTCGATGTTCCTACATAAACCCAATCGCCTTGTATAAACAATCCACCAATATAACCTGAAATAGTGAAAGATCCAAGAGATTTAACATCATCGAAATTGCTAACATCATAAACAAACAGACCATTTGTTCCTGTTACAAGTAGGGCGAGATTATCGAAAACAGCAACCTTAAAATTATAGCTTGACCAAGTAGCAAAAGTATATGTAATTTCTGGATTGGTAATATTAGATAAATCAACGATTGCTACTCCAGGGAAACTGCCACAGATAAAAGCTGTTTGATCTAGCACATATATACAATTTACTTCATCACCAATATCTAATTCACCAATACAAGTAATATTAGATGGATTAGAAACATCAAAAATATACATACCAGATTCAAAAGCATAATAGAGATAATTGTCTTTAATAGTTAGATCCATGCAATAACCAATATTGATGAATTCTTGAGAAAGCGTTGGATTATAAATAACTGTAAGGTCAATGACCACTAAATCACGTGAGTCAGAAATAAATGCATAATTATCTTTCTGAACGATATTTTGAATGTAATTATAGGAGGATCTTTTATAGGATGCAATTTCAACTGGTGCTTCAGGAGTAGAAATATCAATGATAGCCATGCCATCCCAATCATTTGCTAACAGAACGTAATTACCCATTAGGCATATGTCTAAAGCATCACCACCAGATGATAGGGTAGTTAATAGACTGACATCATAATAAACCGATGCATCGTAAATAGTAAGTCCCAAACCATACCCGCATGTAAATAAAATTGAATTATTTGCAAAAAGGCATTCAGTAGTGTCAACACAATTGAAGTTTGATAATTCTTTAGGAGCAGTAATATTGGTGATATTGATTAATCTGACAATTGACTGATCGACAACATATAATCTATCTCCTTCATGATAAAGGGCTGTAGGATAATAAGCAAAGATATGTTGATCAGAAACAAATTCTGGATTTATTATATCAGTTAAATTAACGGTATAAACTCCATAACTAACACCCGTTAGATAACCATATTCACCAATCATTATAAAATCGTGGATGGTATCAGTTGGCATAAAATGGGCTACAAAAATTGGATTATAAGGATCAGTAATATTAACAATTTCCAACCCAGACTCTAGATAACAAAGAAAAGCATAATTTCCGAACACTCGAACATTCAAAAAAATAGTGTCGACTCCAGAGTAATACTCAATGGCAACAGGAGTCGCGGGATTAGAAATATCAACAATAAGAAAACTCCCGAACATTAAACCAAGATACGCATAATTACCTGCAACTTCAATAGCTTGGCCATTAACACCATAAAAAGCAAGGTGCCCAACATAAATAATATCTTCTGGATTAGAAATATTTAGTATCAATAATTGATTAACACAACAAATGTATGCTAGATCGTTAATTATTTCCAAATCATTATACTCAACTCCAGATTCGTAACTGCTTATAAAAATAGGATTTTCAAGATTGCTAACATCATAAATATGCAAACCACCTGAACCACATGTTAAATAGGCAAGGTTATTTTCCACAACAATGCTATTTGGATTACCAATATTACTATCCCATTGTCCTACTAATCTACAATTTTCTTTAGTTTCAGTTGCTGGTAAAATCTCAAGAGACTCTTCTATTGAGGAATTATTTTCAATATTAGCTTGAGAATTAAATTGATTTGTTAATATACTTATTGAAAAAATAACTAGTACAAACACAGAAATACAGATTGATGATTTTTTCCCATTTCTCATTTTCTCGCACCAATACAAGCGTGACAGCTTTAAATAATACTTGTATACTGAATAATGAAATTAAATATTTTTGTTGTTAAGAAAGGAATTTTGAATCTAGCAGGAATAATTTAAGATTGTCTTTTAAAGAGGCTTTTTAATATACTTTATAATTAACTGAAAGATTGCTGTTGTATCCTTATCAGTGATATTTTTCTTAATTATTACTTTCTCATCATTAGTTAAATTCAAGATGGGAAAAGTTTCAATTAAATTTCGTACTTGAGTTAGACCAAGATATTTACGAGTATATTCAGCTGAAGAATATTTGTAAGTAGTAAGAAATTCACTATCTGTTTGAGCACGAAAATATTCCAACATAAAGTTGAAATATACCTGTAAGAGGGTTTGATCCTCTAGAGAAATCGGTGGTTGAAGAAAAACATGAATAGGGCAAGTTCGGTAAGTATTTCCGGAAACGTAGACAGCATCTACTCCAAAATCATCGACGATTTTGTTTAAACCAACACGACCAGTAATCGAACCTGTATCGACAGTACGAACATAAAGGGCGTTTTCCTGAACTTTACTTTTTAGCTCTTGACTGACCATCAAGGTTTTTTGTTTGTAAGCACTCCCTTCATATTCAGTTGTATCAATTACCATAATTGTTTGATTTCCCTTATTATTTTCAACCTCCTTTTTCTGAAGATAAAATGTAACCTCAAGTGGTTGTTTAGCAGTATAATTAGCTATGAATTCATTAAACTCATAACCAGCACGATATTTGTATTCAGGTTTCAAGCGATATATGCGATCCACTTTTTGATCATTCTGTTTGAATTTAACACCTGTAAATGTAAGGGTATCAAGTTGAGGTGCTTCTTTTCGAGTAAAAAAACAAATGACAATATTGGTTCCAGTGAATTCAAAAATTTGTTTTTCAAACACAAATAATTTATCGATTTTGTAGTATTTGAGAAAATCCATTCGGAATTTATTAGATACCGCTGCACCAAAGATAAAATTTGCTGGGATAATATAAATTAGATTTTTGATATTATTTCTTAAATCATTGATCATTGCTATTTGATAGAGGTCTTGATAACCATCATTATCGCTCTTAAAAAGTTCAAGATACATTTGTGTTTCTTCATGTTTTCTAATATAACCAAGATAGAGGTATGGGGGATTGGTTATATGAAAGATGGGATATTTCTTTTCATTGAGTAATGTAGGAAAATTTGTTAGGTTGTCTCTGGCAATGATGTTTTTTCGGGCCAATTCAGATGATATGCCATAAGAAATTGCTTTATTAATACATTTCAGGACCATCTCATCTTGTACATCTGAAAGGAAGATATGCTCACTGAAGAATAATTCACGGTCATTTAGAGGAATGTCCTCTAAAATCGGGAAAATAAGATTGCCTTCACCACAATAAAGATCAACCCAACAATAATTTGAAATCTTTTCTCTGATGCTAGGAAAAATATATTGCTTGAAAATATCGGAAGATGTTAAATGGACTCCCATGGTACGACGATTATTTTTTTCAAGATAGTCTTTTTTTGAAGGCAAAATGGTTCTCCTAACAATAATACTTCGTTAAAAGCTTAAATATAATATTTACTAATAAATCTTAGATATATTTGAATCTAATTTAAGGGTATATTTGAAATTCTTCATTGACAAAAAATAAAAATTCAAGAATTCTATTATATTAAGTAAGAGATTAAAAGGGAAAAAGAGAATGAGAAGAATAGCGCCAATAAAAACAACGATTTTATTGGTAACACTTTGGGTGATACTTAATGCTCAATTAATGCATTTTGAAGTTATTACAGGTGAGGAAAACCCTACCCCATTTTTCTCTATAAGCCTCCTCGCACCAGCTACAAGTGCCCCAAGATATCAATGGGTCACTATAATGGAAGAACAATTGCCAAAAATAGGCATTAATATAGATATTGTGGATAGAACAGGATGGTCTCAGATTATGCCAAGAACTTTTTATTACCCAGGACCGTTCCCTATTCCAACTTATGATCAAGGTGGTTATGATATTTTATTTATCGGTTGGTCATGGAATCTCGATTTTGATCCAACAGGACTATACGACTCCGCAAGCATTACTCCTAATGGTGATAATTTTTACCAATATTCAAATCCTGAAATGGATTTAGCTATAAGTAATTATTCCTCTACTTTTACCTCAGAAGATAGAATAGATTGGGCTTATAACATTCAAGATATACTCTACGAGGACCAGCCACAAATCACTATTTTTTATCCGTTATCGATTTATCTTATGGATGCTAATTTTGATAAAAATTCTTGGAGTAGCCTTTTATGGGCTTCCAATTACCAACCCATGGAAAACTGGACTATACCAGATCAGACAGAATTCCATTATGCTTGTCCAGCTGACTTTGAAGATTTTCATCCTTACTTTTATGAATCAGTGTTTGATGCTCAATGGTTAAGACAGATTTACAATGGTTTGGTTGAGAGGATGCCTCCTGAAAATACCTATCAATGTAGATTAGCATCAAGCATTACTTCATCAGATGGTGTTACATATAGCATTGAGTTAAAACCTAATGTTAAATGGGCTGATGGAACACCATTAACTACTCTTGATATTGCTTATTCTTACCAATTATTAATCAATCCAGATTTTAATAATCCAAGTATTGCTTATTGGGTGAACTATATTGATAATGATACAGTAACCATCATTGATAATAATACCTGCACCTTGAATTTTTTAAAACCATACATCTTCCAAGATGGGAACTTAGCTGTCGATTTAGTTCCCTATCATATTTGGAGTTCCATTGCTAATAATACTCATGCAATCCAAGCTAGCATATGGGCAGTTGACGATGATTTGGATTCGCAAAAGATCATTGGTGTGGGTCCTTACTACTTAGAGGATTATGATGACATAAATAATGTAATTACCTTAGTTAGAAACGATTACTTTGATGACTGGAGTGGGATAACACCTTATTTCGAGAGGATTTATTTTGAATACTATTCCAACAAAGAAGAGGCACTCTTAGCTCTCGCCTATGGTGCAGTTGATATGGTTGATGTTCAATTCAGTCCACAGCTAGAAGAAATTCCTGCAGGAACTAGTTATAGTTATGTTAAGGATCCAGGAGTAAGTGAAATGGCTATTAATAATAAACACCCTTATCTTGGCACAGGTGAACTCTGCCCAATTGCTGGAGCAGAATCAGGAAAAAATATCCGAAAAGCAATAAGTCATATGGTACCAAGAGATGGTATTATCTTTGAAATCCTTAATAGCCTTGGAGCTCCAGGGGTAACAGGTTGGCCAAACGTAGGAATAGGATTTAATGAGGAATTAACACCATATAATTACGATATTGATTTAGCTAAACATTATATGGAACTAGCAGGATTCGAGTATAAATTCTCATCTTTCAATAGAACACTAACAATAGGATTTGAACTATTAGTTATACCAATAATAACAAAATACAGCATTATGGTTATTATAGCTCGCAGAAAGAAGGGCAATTAACAATAGTTTGTTTAAGAAAATCAATAGTAACAATTACTATTCAAAAAATAAATTGAGAGGATAAAAAAACACAATTTTTTTTATAGATAAAAGAGTAACAAAAACATTGCTTTTAATAAAAGGGTTGATAATGAAAAAGGTTCGTTATAGGAAAAATTGGTTTTTGTTAGTATTAGTTGTAGCATTGGTAAATTCACAGCTATTAAATTTTGAACCAATTAAAGCTGCAAATCCAGAACCATTTTTCTATATTAGTATATTAGCACCAAATACCGGACCAGCAAGAAACCAATGGACAACCTTAATGGTGGAACAATTACCAAAGATTGGTATTGGAATAGAGATTTTTGATCATACCGGTTGGGCGCAGATATCTCCGAGGACCTGGGGTTATCCCGGGCCTTTTCCTATCCCCCCTTATGATCAAGGTGGGTATGACATTCTCTTTGTAGGGTGGTCGTGGGAGTTGGATTTTGACCCTACGGGATTATATGACACAGCTGGGATTACTCCCTATGGTGATAACTTTTACCAATATTCCAACCCAGAAATGGATTGGGCAATCTATAATTATACATCTTGTCTCGATTTTGAGGAAAGGCTTGTTTGGGCTGAAAAAATCCAAGACATTCTTTATGAAGACTTACCTCAAGTTAGTATTATCTATCCTTTAGCTTGTTATCCGATGGACGCTAATTTCGACAAAAATTCCTGGGATGGCCTTTTATGGGCTTCCAGTTACCAACCAATGGAAAACTGGAGTATTCCAGGACAGACAGAGTTCCACTATGCTACCCCAGCTGATTTTGAGGACTTTCACCCTTACTTCTATGAATCAGTGTATGACGCTCAATGGTTGCGTCAAATTTACAACGGCTTAGTGGAAAGAATGCCACCCGGAAGAGGGTATGAAGGTAGATTGGCCCAATCATTCACCTCAGCAGATGGTCTTACCTACAATATTGAACTCAAACCAAATGTAAAATGGGCTGACGGTACCCCACTAACTACCCTTGATGTTCAATACTCCTATGATTTGATGGCTAATCCTACTTTTGGTCTGCCAGATTATGCTTATTGGACTGAATATCTTAATAATGATTCTGTGACTATCATCGATAATAATACTTGCACCATTGAATTCTTGAAACCATATGCTTTTCAGGATAACAATTTAGCTGTTGATTTAATACCCTATCACATTTGGAGTGGTATTGCAAATAGCACCCACGAAACCCAAGCTCTTATTTGGGCAGCTAATGATGATTTAGATTCACAAAAGATCATTGGTGCAGGTCCATACTACCTAGAAGATTATGATGGAACAAATGGTGTTATTCACTTGAAGAGAAACACCTACTTCGATGACTGGAGTGGTATTACTCCTTACTTCGAGGACATCTACTTAGAATTCTATTCAAACAAAGAAGGGGCACTCTTAGCTCTCGCCTATGGCGCAGTTGACATGGTTGACGCACAATTTAGTACACAGTTAGATGAAATTCCTG
>JAEORJ010000147.1 GCA_016840945.1 Candidatus Gerdarchaeota archaeon | reverse complement strand
GGAAATTTTGGATTATTATAACTGGGATTTAATTCAAATTCAATATAACTATATGGATACAGGTTTGCAAGCGACAACTGAAGGATTGAAATTAGCTCATGAGAAGGGTATGGCTACAATTATTATGGAACCAATTAAAGGTGGGCAATTAGCTAATCCACCGGAAGAAGCGTTAGCAATAATGGCTAAAGCAAAAAACAAACGATCACCAGTAGATTGGGCGTTACAATTTTTATGGAATTTACCGGAAGTATCTGTTGTAATCAGTGGTATGGGTACCCAAAAGATGGTAGATGAGAATTGTCAGAGCGCTGATAAATCAGGAATTAATTCTCTAAGCGAAGATGATCAAAAGATCATTAATGAATTAGCTGAGGTTTATCGTAAACGAATTCTAGTTCCATGTACCTCTTGTCAGTATTGTATGCCTTGTAGTTTTGGTGTTAATATTCCAGAGAATTTTGCCCTTTTAAATAATTATAATCAAGATAAAAGCTTCCGAAAATGGATGGATCGAAGAAAGTACAAGAAATTAGCCAGTAAACCTGATCAAGTAAACCATGATAAACCGAATGGTAATGCATCTATATGCACCGAGTGTATGGAATGTGTTGAAAAATGTCCTCAATCTATTGAAATACCTGAAGAATTAAAAAAGGCTCATGCAATTCTTAGGCAGAAGAAAAATATCTCAGATTATTTCTGAGAAATTTTTATCAATATGTTCTCTATCTAGTTTACGAGTTTACAATGACATTAAAACACATGGAAATTAACTGTGAAATCTATCCGAATAGTAGAGAATTAAAATCAATCGTAACTCTTTACTATAAAGGAGTTAAGGACCATGTAAATGTGCTTTTAAATCCAGGATTTATTTGGAAAGAATTATACATTCTCCATCAAAGAGAAACCTATGAAGCGATTCCTAGACTAAAGAAATTGCCAGATGATTCAATAATTACAGTAGCTAATTATTGGGAAATTGAAGCCTTTGGTTATACTGATAAATCCTCAAAGGAAACCATTGTTCATGGTGAATATGAAGGACCTTTAACGATTTCCAATTGGGATTTAAGCTATATCAAAAATGATTTTGTTGAATTAGCTCTTTATGGTGCTTGGTATCCAATTGTGTTAAACAATCCTGATTTTACGTATGTATTACGTTTGAAATCAGATCTAGATTGGATTTGGGTTTCAAATAGTCATTTATCTTTTACAACAGAAGAAAAAAGAAAAAGGATTTGGCATTGGGTAAGTAAGGCACCAACATTTGATGTTGTTTTAATTGGGCAACCTGAAAAAAATGCTTACCACAACAAATCAAGTATTTTTTGGGGTCCAAAAGATATTGTTGAGAAAAATATCGTTTATGAAAATCAAATACAAATCCTAAAGAAAAAACTCGTAGAGTGGCTGGGTGTTCAAAATAATGATTTTAATTTTGTTTATGTTTTTACTCCTAGAAATTATGGAGGGCAATATTCTAGAACAGGTTTGATTGCTACGATTAATAAGCTGTCTACTGAAAAAAACAAATATCCATTTGTTTTACAAAGCATACTTCATGAGATTTGCCATTTCTGGTTCAATAAGAATTCTTTATCATTAGAAGATAATTGGTTAGATGAAGCTTTAGCTGAGTTTTGTTCTAATCTAATAATTTCTGAAAACCTTACTGATAACATATGGCTAGAACAGAGAGCAAAGAAAGCACTTGAAATTATTGAAAAGAAAAAATTACTACCATCTATTAATGAAACTATAAGAAAAGATCCCGAAGCTGATGTTTTATACTATCACAGAGGTTTTCTAATCTTTTGGGATTTATATAAAAAAATTGGTCCAGAAATTTTTAAAAAAATAATTAAGGATTATGCGAAAGTCTGTGTTACTCAAGAAACTGCATCAATTGATTCATTTCTTAGAATTTTGAAAGATCATACTAAAGATAGCACTATAGATTATGTAAAACTAATTAATAATTGGATAAACTTGCCTGGTAAGGAAATCCCTAGAATTTAAGAAATAAGATAAGATTACATTAATAAAAGATAAAAGGAAAATCATTATAAGTCTCAATTGTTTAAATTAGAAGTCTATTAAAAATGGAAAAAATGGTGTTTTTTATATGGGTAAAAACATATCAAAAAAAATATTGATTGTCTTACTAATTTTTAGCTCATTGTCGTTTTTTTTAGTGATAAATTATGAGCCTGTAACAGCAACTTCATATAATACCACGTTATCATATGGTGATTATTATGCAATTTATTCTGAGAAATCATTATCCACTAATGAACATATAGATTGGTCGTTTAGTTCTAGTGGAGATGTTTGGTTGGATGTTTGGATTATAGATGATTATAATTTTGATCTCTTTGAAAGTGGATATGATGCTACAGGATATCTTGTATCTGATTTTGTTGGGGACTCAGATTCAGGACGATTTGAAATACCACATCAAGATTATTGGTATGTGCTGTTTATGCATAATGATGATTATGAGATTTCTACAGTAACTTCTGTGTCAATTCAAATATCTTTTGGAACCTCGATGAGTAATGTATTGAAAACCGTGTTATGGATTGGAATACCAGTAGCAATTGTAATTCTAATTATTGGATTAAGAAAAGCTTCATCTGCTAGAAATCAAAAGAAAAAGGAGGTTGAGATGGGAACAACAGTAATCTATGAACAACAACCTAGTTATGTGGAACAACCATATTATAGTCAACAACCAACATATGAACAAACCAATTCTTATTCTCGACCTTATACTGAACCACTTACTCCGCCCCAACCTGCTATGAGTTCAAAGAAATGTATGTATTGTGGGGAATTAAATAAAAATGAAAATAAGTTTTGTACCAAATGTGGTGCTCAATTAAGTTACTCCTAAAGAGTAGCTTTTTTTATTGCTTAATTCAATTTTGTTTCCCAAAATTTATCCACTCTACTTGATGTAAGATTATGTTAGTATTTAAACGTGATTTCTTTGTTTTGAAAATTACTTCTTGAATCTTCAATATGCACCATTCAAATGTTCCTATATAATGAATCTTTGACCATAACCACTGTAGGATGTAAAACCATAAAATTACAAACAATGCTGAGAAAAGCAGCAACAATTCTGATCCTTTTGGAATGAAATTTTGATTTAGAAAGTCTATCCCAGTATAAGGTTTGAAAATAATAGTCAATAACCAACGAGGGAAGTACTCATAGAGCTGTAATATATACATTGTTAAAGAAATGATACCCCAAAAGCGAACAAATTTGACTATTGAACGATTACCAAATCTAGCTCCACGTCCACGAAATTCTATTAATGATAAACAAGCACAAACAACCATTATTTGGAATCCTAACCGCAATAAATACGTTGAAACTGAAGCATTCCTTTCTATTGTTGTCCAGCGCAAACCTAATTTAATATTTATTATTGTATAAATTATTCCCAATACAAATAATCCAAACCCAATTAAGATACCAAACAAAGGAGCACGTATTTTAACGTCTGATTTAGCTAAAGTTAATCCTATCATTGCTCCTGCGAATGGTGTCATCATAAATGGAAAAATTGGTTGAAGACCACCCATTGAAATAGCAATCATCCATGCTCTGAATGGACCAAAAGTAGTCACAGCATTTTGTACATCTGGATAGTTAGGTTGATCTGTAAAATAAGGAATATAATCAGGTCCAAAGGTTGAGAGGATTATCGAAATTATGAGTACTATCATGGTAATTACAAAATAAATAAGCATATTTCTACGATATTTTTCATGACCTTTGTTTTGAGTTAAGAAGAAAAGAATAACACTATTAACTATTAATGACAAGCCAATTATCTGTAGAGGTTCAGGTTGGAATAAAGCAACATATAATGATGAAAAATTAGTCCAACCAAATTTACCTTGGATAATTCCACCGAAATAACCAAAATAACCAAAAGCTTGCTCTAACCAACCAATAAAGATCAATAAAACCCCTGTCAATAATAATTGTAATAAAGTTTTAACATGATTAGTGTTTTTTTGAGCTTTCTTGATTGTTACATAAGTATTAACAATAGAAGAGATAAAAAGAAAGAAGCCATGCCAGGTTCCAAAAAATGCTGCAATGCCCATGAATACTAAAGCAACTAAAGGAATCTCAGGCATTTCTGTAAAATCAAGATAACTATAATCATATAATTTCATGAAAATATGAAAGGCGATCATAAATAAAATTGCAAATCCTCTAAAGAAATCTAAAGTAGCAATTCTACGAATTTTAGGCGAATCATCATGTAATGGTTCATCTTCCAGAACTCGAGAAGTTAAATCTTCATCTGTTTTCTCGTTAAAAATCACTTCAGAATTCTCAGTAATACTCATTTCTTTTCCTCGAAGAGGTTAGAATCCTACTATATTTATAGCTTTTGAGAAAAAGCTATAATTAAGTAAAGTGATTCTTCTTTACACTTAATAATTTATTATTCATCATTTAGATTCAATCGGATTAGGATCTTTCTTTTTTCTGAAAACCAAAATGAACATTAGTATAGAAACTAACAATGTAATTAAGAAAAATGCTAAAGAAGGCCAAAACATCGCAAATATCCCAGTGCTTGACCAATCTGCAATGGCTCCTAAAGTAATAATTCCGACTACATAACCCAGCGTTCCTATAGTGCTGAATACTCCAAATGCTGTTGCCCTTCTTGCAGCATTCGAATATGTAGCTGTAAAACCATACAGAAATACATTATAAATTGGGTACATTGGAAGGCAATTAACTATTATCAATAAGATCCAATTTTCAGGAAAGAGTATCATTATAATATAAACAAATGAATAATAAATCGCGAAAAATGTTACTAATAAGCTCATGATTTTTTCCCGTTTCACATGACCTAATAACAATGATAATGGAACAGCTAATGCTGTCTTCACCGTTATGAATATTGAGAAATATGTCCCTTTTACTAGCAAAGTATCAAGGAAGTAAACTGATGAATAAGCCCAAAAACCAGCACCTGATTGGAAGAAAAATGTTAATACCATTATTCCAACGAAAATCCATGGCAAAGGTGTGAGCTTAACCTTAGTTACTGGTTTATCATTAGGTATTTCTTTGTTTGCTTCTTCTTTGATTATATGCTTCTTTTCATTTACAAATAATACTATTATCATGGCAAGAAAAACTGCAACAACTGAGATAATCAATTGAATTGTCATCGAGTTTTCAAATTTCTCATATATCCAGCCAGCAACAGGGCTAAAAATGACATAGGCCAAGCTAACTACTATAGTTAGTTTAGAAAGAATCATTTCTTTAGGTTTATTGACTGACTTTGTAGCTAAAACAAAAAAATTAGCTGATAAAGATGAACCTAGTAGATAACCAACTAAAACTAAACTTAGAAAATAAGTTGATGAAAAAGTAAAGATTAAACTGAAAAACATAGCCGAGAAAGCTATAAAACCGATTATCACAAATCTCTTTGAACCAAATTTATCAGCTAATATGCCCCAAACAGGAGTAATAAGTGCACCAACTAAGCTAGGAATAACTACTACAAAACCAATGATTAAAAATGAATTCTCGTTGAAGATTTGGTTAAGCCATACGGGTGCATAGGGTTCATAATTGGCAAAACCAACACCAAAAAAGAAATAACTAATTAAAAGAAAAATTTCGTTACGTTCAAATTGAAACCAATTTGTTGATTTAGGCTTTTCATCAGATCTCATTTCATGTTTTATAAAAGGTTGATCACCAAGAATAACTGCTGTTTCTGGAGGAGTTTCTTTTACCATTGTCAAGTCTAATCCTTTTTCATCTTAAATGATAAATAATTTATGTAAAGTCTCTATTATTGCTAAGCTTTATCTTCAAAACAATCAAGAAGATCACTCTTTATATCAGAAGATACTAATAGAATTAACCAAACAATATCATCAATGAAATTACTGATTTCAAAAAATTCGCAATCACCAAGCAATTCTAACAGATTAATTTTATGTTTTTCAGTAATTTCTTCTAACTGATTAAGACCTTTAGAGTAAATATTAACAATGAATTTGCTAAATTTCTCAATAATAATTTCCTTATCTTCAATTGCTTTTTCAAGAATTAATTTCATCGTGTTATATTGTTTATTTCTCGTATCACTTATAATTTTGGAATCAGTTAGATGGGTAAAATCCATAAAAACTTTAGCTGTTCTCATATAAATGGTAACACTACGATTTTTGTTATTATCATCTGTAATGATCCTTTTACCAGCTTCAACAATTAATCCATCTTCTTCTAACGTTTTAATATATCGATAAAGAGTCTTATTCGATTTTGGATTATTACTTTGCTTGTATGCTTCATCCATATCATCAATGGTAGCAGGACCATTTCGCAAGAGCTTTAAAATAGTTAAATAATTTTCATCGTAGAAATATTTTGCTACATTCACATCTGTGACATTTTTGAGAAAAAGTTGATTGTAAGTGATAACATCTTGACTCTTCATTGCAATCTATTATTAAATAATTTTTTGAGCTTAAAATAATTTCCTTAAAGTAAACAATTTTCTCAAAAAATGACAAAGCATTGTCAGAATTTGAGAACATTTATAAGCTTTTAATCCATATAGTAACATGCAAGTACATCAGCGCAAGAAACGTTGAATGGAAAAATAGCTTGACATCAGATAGAATCCTTATCTTTAACACCCCAGAGAGATTTGGATAATCAAAAACAAACATTTAGAAAAAATACAACTTTCGAGTCCGAGAAAGCCTATAGGAGTCGGGAACAGAGCTCGACTCCTTTTCCATTCATCTTTATTTTCTATTAAAAAATGAGTTTGATATTATATTTTACTTATTGCATCATTTTAATTCAAAACATCAAAATAGTTGATTTAACATTAGTATTAGTGCTAAACAAAGTCGATTTTTACAGGTGAATATTATTGGCGATAAAATACACTGGTTACTTGCTATATGGGAATGATGGCGACACCATTGGCGATATAATAAATAATGGTTTACTGAAAGCACAAAAATACGTTTGGATATCCGGAGCTAAAGTCGGTGATTTCATCGTAGTAAATGAACATACAAAAGAAGCAGAACAACTCACAAAGAAAGTCTATCAAATGACTCAAAGAGGAGTTAAATTTAAATTTATATTAGCTCCTCATGAAAAAACTAAAGCATACAAAAATACTCAAACTTTTTATCAGAAATTACAGGGTGTAGATAATATTGAATTTGCATTCTGTTATAACATGCATATGAAAGTAATTCTAGTAGATGGTACTTGGATGTATTTTGGTTCAGCAAATCTCACAGGTGCGGGTATTGGTTCTCGAACTCGTAAAGGGAAGAATAATTTTGAGATAGGTACAATAACAATTGATCAGAGAGCTATAGAACCAATTGAAGTTCAATTACAAGATATCTGGAATGGTAGTGAGTGTATAGGTTGCTATCAAAAACAGAAGGGATATTGTAAGGGAATTGAATTTAGGAAATAATATTTAATAAAAATATTAAAGATTAGATGATAGAAATGAATGAAAAGGAAAAAGATAATTTCTTGATTTATCAAGATAAAGCTGGAAAAGATTTAATAAGCGTTTAGAGCCTATTGTAATTCTCCAAATTAAGGCGACAAAATCCACATAACATTGAAAGGGTGGTATTGATAAAGAAATCGGTTAATTAAAGACCACCTTAAACTCTTTTCATGTAAAAATGCTAAAAAATCGCTATATTCAATCTGAATCTCAAAAACGAAATAAAGTGGTTGAAATATTTTGATAGATGGTATTCTGAACCATTCCTTTAGGATTGGAAAAGGCTTACAAGTATAGTTTTACTAACAAATTCGCACAGCAGCTGATAATGTTGAGTCTGACAAAATTTATAAAATTTAATCCAAATAATTCCTCGTAGAAATTCCAATAATTTAAAAGTGTTGAAGCAAAAAATGAACAATTTTCTTAAGATTCTATTATATGGATGTATTTTCACAATAATTTCTTCTGTTTTTATCGTAAATATATCCTTGCCCCCCTCTTCTGAGTATTTTCCTTCCTCATCGCAAACTATTTCGGTTAAAGCAGAGGAGTCTCCTGACCCTTTAGCATTTTGGACAAAAGAGATCTTAAGAGTTGAAAATACCCCCTATAACCTTTCGATGGGCGAAAATGAAACTAGAATATTTGATGAAGGTCTTTTAACAGAGTTTAATGTTCTCCAACAAGAGTTCTTCTTTGATTCACCAAATTGGGTGAATGCCTCCCCAGCAACAATTCGGTTGCATGGCTTCATTCTCACTCCGGAAGGATTAGGTGGCCAAAATCCCGGCGTATTGGGAATGCATGGACTCTTCTATAATGCTTCTCCTGGGCTTATTACACCTTATTTAAGAAAAGGATTTGTAGGATTGGTTTTCAGTTTTCCCGGTCACGGGGAGTCGGAAGGTGCAGTCCCTCTGCCAGAAAATATTTATCTCGAGAGCTTGACACAATATAACACCTCATCCCATTTCTATCTCTCATTATGTGGGGCGATCCAAGCATTGCGTATCTTGGGGAGTCTTCCAACTGTGAATGCATCTCAAATTATGGTCACTGGAGTGTCGTATGGGGCGATAATTTCGATGAAACTTGCAGCGATCTATGGGAATGCCATTGCAGGGGTTCTTCCTTACGATTTTGCGGGTGATTTCAGCAAAATTAAGGAATATGAGGAGAGTTTTCTGCTATATATATGGGGGCAAAAGTTATCTGAGATTCCAGAGCAGTTCTATTCAGAGACTTCGGCTTATATTGATCCGTTCCGCTATCTACAAGCTTCTAATATCACACCCCCACTTTTCTGGATTGCCGGAACCAATGATGAGTTTTTTTCCATTGAGATGCTAACTTCTACATTTGATGCCATCACAGGAGAGAACGAGAAATTTCTGAGTATTGTCCCAAATAAGCACCATGAAGGTTGGGCTACAGGATCCTGTATTGATATGTTTATTGATTACATCATATTCGCTGGTCCACGACCGCCAACCGTCCAATCGGTTAATTATACAAAAGATGCAACCTGGCGAGGGAGTGTACTAAAGATTGAGGTTGAAATTCAGGTGGAAGGTGATCCTGCTTCTGTGGAAGTATGGTATAAGTTTCAAAACATGCTGGGGATCAAATGGCAAAAGATCTCCATGACTAAATCAAATGACAACGGTGGGAATCAGACATGGATAGCAACCCTTAATCCCGCTCTTTTATCATCGCCTTTGAATTTCTACATTACCGTGAATCTCGATGGTCAAGACCTCTATTTCAGTTCGAAAACTTACAGCACCGATTTCAAAAGTAATTTGATGATTCCATTCTATGTATTTATAGGGTTAATACTGTTGGTTCCCCTTGTGTTTATCATCAAGTGGCGACTTCGGAAAGATATGGAAAATCTCGATCCCTCCCAACAACTAGCTTTTAAGAAGAACCTCCTTGTTGAAGTGTGCCTTATTGCAGGATCAGATATTCTTTTTATTATTTCACTTGTCTTGCCGTTAGCCAGATTTAAATATTCTGGGATTACGATAACTGCGGATAAATTATTTGACAGCTACTACACATGGGATAGTTTTTTAGGAGGTTTCAGTTCATATCTTGGGATTATCTTTGTGTTACTTTGGTTTATTGGATTCTATCTTGCCTATTTCGTCCCGAAAATAGCTTCAATTATCCGGCTGTTGTATCCTCTATTAACGATTGTGTTTCTATTGCTATTGATTCAGAGCGTTGTAGAACCTGGTTTCGGATCTGTTTACATCGATTACGGGTGGTATGTTTTATTGATATCAGCTTTGCTCCCCTTTATAGTGGGCCTAGTGATGAAAAAACAACGCAAAAAATTGGTGATTAGCGCAAAACCTGAAAAAGTGTAAAAAAAGCCTTTTCTGATTTTTCATTGTAACATGTATTTAATTACTATTTCAGCAAGTTCTTGATAACGTCTGTGATTAGTCATTGTATTCTCTCCTTCGTTTCTTATTATGAATTTCTTCACTACACTTTAGAATTAATTCCTCAAAGGATGCATTTACTAATCTCACAGATGTGGGTATTGGTTCTCGAACTCGAAAGGTGAAGAATAATTTTGAAGTAGGTACAATAACCATTGATCAAAAAGCTATTGAACCTATTGAAGTCCAACTTCAAGATATTTGGATTGGTAGTGAATGTAAAAACTATTATCAAAAAAGTAAAGGTTATTGTAAAGGGATAAATTAGTACATAATCCTACATTAACAAAAAAGAGGATTAGAAGAAAAATATAGTGGGTCCATCGTGATTGTAAGAATTCGCTGTTTTTATTATTATAATGATTAATTTTTGTTATACCGATAAAAAAACGCTCCTCTCTAGGTAATATTAGTATTTTGCTAGTAGCTTTTTGAAATCCCAGATTGTAAATATGATTTATATTAAATGTTCAAATTATTTCTTTAATAATTGTTTTTGGTGGTAATAATTACAAATAAAATTAGCAGAGAATTACTTATACAAGATATAAGGGAACTATCAGATATTGTAGAATCAGCTCATCCTGATCCCTATACAAATGGTGGAGGGAAAATCGCTTATCACCGAAGGCTACAAAACATCATTAAAGCTATACCAAATGAAGGGATGACAAGAAATGAATTTGGTAGACTCCTTTTACCATTTTTCGCTAAAATTGTTGATGGACATACTACAATTCGTTATTCAAGTTTGCTAAGTAATGATAGAGCTCCTGATGTGATTCCTCTGTACTTTGAACCTGTAGCTAAAAGTCTTTATGTTAGTGCAGTTTTGGTTAAAGACTATAAACCACTAATAGGATCCCTTCTTGTATCAATTGAGGGAATAGAATTTGATGATTTATGTAAACGCATAGAAAATAATTTTCCTTGTGAAAATTTTGCGGCTTTACTTGCACATATAGCTTATGGAAGATTGTTGCTTTTTAGTGAACACTTAAAATTCATATTACCAGAATGGAAAAATCACAAACAAATTTCTGTTGTTCTAAAACATACATCTGGGGAGCTCGTAAATCACAATTTCATCATTTCAAAGAATAAAGAAAATCATCTATACAAGAATAAATCAATTATAGATAGTGATAAACCAAAAAGCAGCTTCTCTTATGAATTTCTAGGTCCAAATGAAGATATCGCTTACTTACGAATTGATGGTACAAACCTCCACAAAGAAAATTTTGAATATTTGGAAAATTTGGGAATAAAAGGATGGGAGGAAGAAGCAAAATATATCTACAATCAATATTTCAAAGAACAATTTCCAGAAGACATCAATGAAATTGTTGAAGCATTACCATCATCAACAGAACTATTCCAATCATTATTTAAAAAGATGAAAGATAAGAGAACAGAGTACTTTCTTATAGATTTAAGAAGAAATAATGGTGGAACTTCAGTTTTAATAAATATCTTAATGTACTTCCTTATAGGGTATAATAAGCTGGTTAATAATTCCGCTAAGCTTAAACAAGTACAAAAACTATCTGAACATTTCAGTAATAACAGAAAAGGTGGAATAGTTTTAGAGAAAATATCTTATTACAATCAAGTACCACTAAAAATAAATGATTATAATTTTAGCAATGATTCAGATTTCACACCAGCGGAAAATATCATTGAAACTACCAGAAAATCTAGCCAAGAATATTTTAAAAGGATAAGCACTTTTTCGAAAGAATTCTCTACAAGGGAATTTGATGCTTATTATCAACCCAAGAAGATAATTATTCTATGTTCACCTAGAACATTCAGCTCTGGATTTGATTTGATGATGGAACTCTATTGGGTTGGAGGAAAGATTATCGGTATAAACACAGGACAATCAGTTAACTATTACGGAAATGTCTTAGAGGTTAAACTCACAAATTCAAAAATACCTTTTGGAATATCAACAAAATACTTTGAATATTTTTCTGATAGAAAAAGTGATTCATTTGGTCCAGATTATCCATTATCATATGATAAATTAGCATATTATAATTTTGATGAGAATGCTATACTACTTTATGCTCTTGATTTAATTAGTAATAATGAAATATAGCATTCAAAAATATCTATGAACTATAAAAATACAAAAAAAGAATAAAAAACAGAGAAGGAAATAATATCCAGCAACAATAAAATTCTAAAAAAATTAGTTATAATTGATATCAATTCTTCTTCACTAGTTTAATCTTTTTAATTTACTGTTACTACCACACTTCCTACTTTATGGCCTTTTTCAGCATAAGCGTGAGCATCTACAATTTGTTCTAAAGGATATATTCGATCAATTATTATTTGCAATTTATTATCTTCTAATAGATCTT
>JAEORJ010000146.1 GCA_016840945.1 Candidatus Gerdarchaeota archaeon | reverse complement strand
TGGAACGGATATTTATAAATTAGATATGCTATTCCAATTGGAGCTGTCTGTAGAGGACTTAAATGGTAATGTAATTATAGGTGGTACTGAAATTGGTGCTAATTGGAATTTGAATACATTACCAGATGGAACTTTATCTGTTTCAAGTTCTACAGAACCACCAGTAGTAACATCAAATGATGCAACTGACGTGGGTGCATCAAGTAATTAAATGGAGGAAATTTTATGGGTATGTTTGGAAAGTACATAGACAGATTCTGGGCAGGAATATTTTTGACTGTAACAGTATTTGTTATCATAATTGCTTCTGGTTATATGTTTTCATTTTGGGGCACACCGTTCTTTACAATTGCGTTTGATATGAATGGTCTGGCTTCACCCCTATCTTGGGTACAGATTGCATTTGTTGCACTTCTGTTAGGAATGTCAGCAGCATGGCTTAGAAGAAATAGCAAAATTATGCGTAGAATGTAGGTGAGATAAATGTCTTTGAAGGAGGTTAAGGGAGAATTAAGCAAGACTAAGGGAACTACAAAAATAAAACTTAGTGATGCGGAGACTAAAGATTTGGTAGAGAAATATCGTACCTCCGAAAAGACATCTTATCAGAAATTAAGGACTCAAATGAGTAAAAAGCAGAGTCCGTTTCCACAGCCTATACGAGCGCAGCCTACAATGGAAGTATTTACTTCAAAGGATAACGATTATTCTGTTGCACAAAGAATTGTAAAACTTACTGCAAAAGATATCAAGAAATGGGGAAATAAGGTCATAGCGGATGTTAAATTCGATGGCATTCGGGCTATGCTAGTAATAGATCCTAAGAAGAAAGAAGTTAGGGTATTGTCTCGAAATCTTATAACATTAAAGAAATTCGAGAAAAAATATAGTGAAAAAATAATAGACAGCCTATCAGGAATAGTTAAGGATAGGACTGTAATTGATGCTGAATTATATGCAGTTGGTACGGATGGGGAGATACTTCCCGGATCAACTGTTTCAGGTTGGGCGAGAAATCCCGACCAAGATAAATATGATAATGTGAGACCAAGTATTGAGGCTTTTGATATTGTTATGCTTAATTCAAAGGATATAAGAAAACTTCCTTTGAAATATAGGAAGAGATTATTAGAAATTTCATTAAAAGATAAAGATTCAATTATGGAGTTTGCTGATACTAGGATGATGAATAATTCATCTCGGTTAATTGATTGGTTATTTAATGCCAAAGTGAATAAACGAGGATTTGAAGGACTGGTATTGAAAGATCCAAATTCTGAATATTTCTACAACAAACCAAAAGATAATGCTTGGAAAAAAGTCAAAGCCGTTGATACTCTAGATTTGCAATTGCGAGCGGTTTCTGCTTGGCCAGTTAATAAGGAGTTCAGTTTCTATAAACATTGGGAACTTGGTGTAGGAGATTCAGAACATTTAGTCAAGGCAGACAAGGGAATCAAAGAAGCTAATATGAATGAGGAGTTTTATATTGAATTTACAAAAGGAGTTTTAAAAGAATGGCAAAGAAAAAGAAGTCAACAAAGAAAAAGAGCAAGCCAAAGCGAAAGAGCAAATAGCGAGGAGCTTGTTTCAGTTAGAAAGGACCTTATTCCAATATATGGGATGAAGAAGGTTCCTAAAAGATTGGTTTTACAAAATGGTCCGATTGTGGAATTGTTCGTAGAGAGTATGTCGGACCACTTACAACCATCAGGGCAGAAGATAGTTCGTGTAAGACGAGATAAATCTAAACCCGATAAGATGGAAGATTTAATTCAATTAAGAGATTATTTGAGAGGAAACTTATAGGGCGAATTTATATGAGTATGAGAAATATTAAAAAGAATATCAATAATAATTGGTGCACATATTTAGTGTTAGGTATTATTGGTGTTCTTTTAGTTAGTTCAATTAATGGTATTAATCCATTTGCAATGAATACTGTTACGACAACAACAACAACTACGACAGGAACGCAGACAAATACAACTCCTACAACACAAGTGAAGTATAGATTACAGATTATATTTGAATGGAAGTATTTAGATGGAGCGGATTTTGATTTTTATGTATATGACATGGATATAAATAATCCGTTTATAGAAGAATTCATTTCTAAAAATGATGATGGTAGTCTAATGACATTTACATATGAGTTTTATCAAGGACAGGTTATTAGAATAGCTACGGAGTTTATGAGTGCTACTGATGGCGATTATGAACAACCAGTGTGGCCTACAATAGCAACAGTTAATGATGCTGGTAGGGTAACGATAGATTTCTTACCATTATCTGGTGGAGTAGTTCAGAGTGCCGGTTATATAGATTATAGTTTTGTGAGAGTACCATGAGGAGAATAAAAAATGGTTGATAAATATATTTCGTGTATATACGAAGATTGTAATGGTGTTATGGAGAGACAAGGTTCAGACAATAGGGCAAAGAAAGTAAACTTTATTTGTAATAAATGTGGAAGACCTTATGCTTTGGAAAGAAAGCAGTTTGAACATGGACGAATGACGTTCCAATTAAATGATCCAAATGATCCACTACGCGGTCAAATGAAATAGGAGGTTATTTTATGAGGTTTAAAAAGATTATGAAGATGGACGGTATTGAAAGTATTTTTGTTAGCGTGTTAGTTCTAATATTTTTGATTTTTAGGACACTACAATTAAACGCTTTTCCGCCAGTAGAAGAAATTTTAGCTTATGGAGTACTTATAATGTTTAATGGTTTTGTGGCTATATATGTGGCGGTAGTTAAAGGTAGAAAAAAATAGGTGATATACTATGCCGTTTTTAAGAAGATTGGCACGGAGTAAGAGATTTAATTTTATGGTTGGTGTAATGGGAATTATCGCTATTACACTAACCGCATATAATCTTTATCTTGCTCCTGCTGTAGATAAAATATTTGCATTTAACGATTTAGTGATGCTATTGCTCTTACTAGGAACCTTTGCAGGTGCTATTGAAAGAGTTAAGAAGTGAAGCCAGTTTACATTGTGTAAATTGGGAAATTAATTTTGATGGCTCTCTATTTTGGTCTGGGATT
>JAEORJ010000145.1 GCA_016840945.1 Candidatus Gerdarchaeota archaeon | reverse complement strand
AGTTAATCTTGAATAAACATTAACAATCTTCAAGATAAAAGATTCATAAAGCAGAACAACTTATACATAATGAGGATTCAGAATGATTGATCCAAAAAATTTTGTTTCATATCTTGAGGAAAATTTTGATATCATTAGTGGGGTTCCTTGTTCTTATTTCAAAGAATTTCTTACTACATTAACAATAAAAGAAAATGAATTATCTTTACAGCACATTTATGCTACTCGAGAAGATGAGGCTATAGGTGTTGCTTGCGGAGCGGCTTTTTCAGGGAAGCATTCCTTAGTGTATATGCAGAACAGTGGTCTCGGTAATATTGGTGATGCACTCACTTCTCTTGCTCAACTTTACAAGCTACCAATGCTTATACTGATTAGTTATCGTGGTTTAGAGTCTGATAGAGATTTCCCTGAACATTCTCTAATGGGTGAATTAACTGAACCTATGTTGAAATCACTAAAACTACCATATTGGACTTTAACTGAAGATTTCTGGGAATCAACAATAAATCTTGCCATACAAGAAATGATAGCAACAAAATCCCCAGTTGCTTTACTTGTTAAGAAAGGAGTGTTAAGTGAATGAAAGGATATGAAGTCATCAAAGCTCTTAAAGAATTCATTCAAGAAAGTGATATTGTTGTTAGTTCTAATGGCAATATCAGTCGTGAAGTTTTTCATCATTTACCTCAACCGCAAATCTATCTTCGAGGATCTATGGGATTACCCATTTCTGTTGGTCTAGGACTAGCACTAACTAATCCTGAGAGAAGAGTATTAGTTATTACTGGTGATGGTAATTTCCTTATGGGATTAGGTTCATCAGTTACAGCTGCTTTCTATCAACCAGCCAACTTGAAAATCCTCATTCTGGATAATAATAAATATTACACCACAGGCGGACAATTAACAGTTTCATCAGCATTAAACTATACTAAATTCCTCGATTCCTTTACCATTGGCTTTAAAGCTTCAAAGAAAGCTAACTCGATAGACATTATTGATAATCTTAGTGAATTCCTTTCAACGAATACTTTTGCAATACTTCACCTTACCATTGATGAAGCTAAAGAGGGATTGACCAATATACCCTGGCAACCCGAACAAATTAGTCAAAAAATTATTGCTAAAATTACTAACACTAAGAAAGATGATTGAAACTGATGATTTTCTAATTAAAAACAGAATAATTTCTCAGATGGGTGAGAATTTTTTATAAACTATGATTCATATAATTTCAATTAGGAAATAATTCACTAAACAAAGGTGAAGTAATGAACAGTAAAAATTCCATCCCAACTGATTTAGAGTTAAATGATTTACGAATAAAATATCGTGTTCTATCTGTTGAGCATTTATCTGAATTGCAGAAAAAAATTGATAAATTAAAGGAAGAAGGCAAAATATCTCAAAATGAAGTGATACAACACTATATTGGTAATTTTAAATTTGAAATCCCCGAAGAATTTCCAAATGCCAAATCTATTATTGTTTTAGCTCAAGAAAACAGACTCGTTTTGATTAATTTTGAACATAATGGGAAAATGCAAGAAGTAATGATTCCTCCTAATTATTCTCAAACTAGTGTAACAAAGGATGAAATGGAGAAATTTGTTTTATCACAAATTATCAAAGAATCTGGTTATCAAGTTTATCAAACAAGAAAATTACACATGAAATTATTGGCTGCTAATACTGGTTTGGTCAAATATGGTCGCAATAATATTAGCTATGCAGATGAACTTGGCAGCTTGATCGAACTTTGGGTTTATTTTACTGATTATGAGTTTTCTATGGATCATTGGGAAGAGGTCGAAATGATGGACAGTTGCGAGAATGGCTCCCTTTGTTATGATAGTTGTCCAACCCAAGCAATTTCTGAAGATAATTTTGTTCTTAATGTTGAACGTTGTATTCCCCTATATAATGAAATTCAAGGAGAAATACCTGAATGGGTTCCTGCTGATGCTCATAATGCATTAATGGGTTGTATGAAATGTCAGATGTATTGTCCTGGAAACCAGTTTGCTATCACAAACACAAGAAAATATCAAGATGTAACAACTGATGAAACTGCTGCTCTCTTAAAAGGCGAAGGGGAAGAAGCAATACTTAATTCAGCTATAACAAAATTACAGATGTTCAAGGCCGAACATGCTTATTATTACTTACCAATAATAAAGAGGAATCTATCTCTTTTATTGAAGTAAAATAAGTGAAGTCGTTTTAGCAAAATATTTATTTTTTTATTCTTAATAGAGAAATAGAAGAAAATGTCAGAAGTAATATCTGAAAAAGCAGACAGATTCAAATTTCTCAAAGGTTTTGTTGGAGCATTTCGATTAATGCATTTCCTACCAGTTGTTACTGTTACAACAATTGGTTTTTTCATAGCACTACTTACGTTGAAAGGAACTGGAACTTTTGCTCAATTATTCCAAGATATATCCTCAGGACTTATTTCTATTGGAGCGATTATTTTCTTTACTCTAACAATTTTCTTCCAGGAAGCTTTTTGCGGTATACAAAATGATTACATAGATCGTAAGATTGATCAATTATATAATAAATCTAAAGCAATAATTGATGGGTGGGTTAGCGAAACTTTTACTTTTTGGTTTGCTATCTTATGTTATGTTTTATTCACGACCTTTTCTGTTATTGTAGGTGTTTGGTCAATAACTGGTTTTTGGGGCATTCTCTTTATTCAAGGAGCTAATTTAATTGGTATTTTTTATAATTTGTATGCAAAGCATCGGCCTATTAGCATTTTACCTTATGTTATAGGATTTCCATTAATCCCAGTGTATACTTGGATTACTTTTGGTGGATTTGAATACCGCCAATTATGGATGATCCCTATATTAATATTCGTCAGTTTACCAGCTCATATTGCCAATGAACTTCCAGATTTAGATTTGGATATTCAACATAATAACCGTAATTTTTCAGTCTTCTTAGGAAAGAAAATTTCAACAATATTGTATTGGTTAGGTATCCTTCTAATTGAAGTGATAATAACAACTGTTTATTTTGTTTATAATTTAAATATCGGGGTTTTTCTAACAACAATTTTAGCTTCATTGCTTTTAGCAATTGTAACTTTTATCCTATTATGGAAACGAGAATGGAAGACAGATTTGTTAATTTTCAATATGGTAACCATGTGTATTGGGATTGAAGTATTAGGATTCTTCATTATGCTAGGAATATAAGAAGAAAAGATTATATGAGATACCCAACTATTTCATAAAAATGTAAAATAGATCCATTTTTTATTGTTCTAATATGAAGATAATTATCACCTTTTAATGGTTCTAATTCCATTTCAATGGTTCTAACTCCTTCAATCTGATCTTCTTTGATTTTTTGAACACCAAAATAGAATTGCACGACATTTTTCTCAGGAGTTTTAATCTTGATTTTTAATTTTAGTAAATTATCATTTGGGATTTTAACTCCTTTAAGTTGAATCCTTATTACAGCATTTTCCCAAAAATTTCCTAATGGATCAGTTATTAAGAATTCCTTATTTTGCCTAATAGTAATTCTATCCTGAAGGTATTGTGTAGCTAGACGAAGTTCACCTTCCGGATTTGTATAACCTCCAAAAGTATAGAGATAGCCTTCTATTTTTGCTCCTTTGTATTCAGGTTTCATTGGGGTTAATTTGAAAAGTTCTTCACTTGACATCTGTGTCTCTACTCGAGTAAATTGCTAGTTATTCTTCAATTTTTTAACATATTAGCTTTTATCTGAATGCATTTCTTTATGGATTGTTCTTCTTTTTCTCACAATCTTTACACTTACAAAAATTACTACAGCAACAAATGTCATAATTGAACCACTTATACCCAACCATAACCCCAAATGATTATTTTTCACTACTTCTATATCTAACACAAGGGAGTTTGCATAAACATTGATATTTTGTTCATTTGATGTTACGTTGTATCCTCCTCTGATTAGTTCTGCTTTCGTATAATTTAACCAAACACCAAAAGCTTCTTCTAAACCTGTAGATTTGGTACTTGTGGGATCCAAACTGTAAACATCTGAATAACCAAGTAGCTTGGCAGCTGGCATAAGAATATGTTTAGCAGACCAATAATCTAATGCAATAGGATCAAGACCAGCGATTAAAATATTCACTCTAGTAGCAGCACTATAACTTGTTCCTGGTCCTACAAAACGCGATGTTTCTGGATTAGCATTGATCCAAATAGCATCAATAATGTTTAATGTTGGAATACCAAATTCAACCATGAGAGTACCCATTCCCCCAGTATCAATAGTACTATGACCATTAGCTAATTTTTGTGTTTGAACACCCATGTAATGTTTTAAAGTAGCAGTTACTCCATAACTACTATGAGATTTTAAGACAGGCATATTGATTACCTTCAATTTTTGCTCATAATCTGTGCCATTCCAAATACCATGTTTAAAACTAACTTTGGTACCAAAAGGAGTAGTGAATTTTGGATAGGATGGAATGATTTCTGTTTCAGAATCAGCCAAATCATAAACAAAATAACCGTCATTCATATCACCTGCTGAAAATTCATCCACCTGTATATCATAAATTGTATCCCAGAGATAAGTAGAAATGTTATATGAATCTGAGAATGAATTGATTACATCTTGAGTTGATTGTACTTTATCTTCAGCATTTGTTTGACTCCAATCCATAGAACCTCTACCTTGACCATTATCAGCAACAATTATTTCACCATTAAAACCATCTGGATGAGAAATTATCGCTTGAATCATTTCCCTAACAACATCTGTGTTTGTCCCCCCTCGTTCTGACCACTGACAATTTATTTTAAGCAACACCACATCATTAGCTGAAATCAAACCAGTAGGTCCTTGATTAGAACTCTGATTTTCTGATTGATAAAAAAGCAATCCATTTGATCCCATAAGATCAATTAAATTCTTAATATGAGCAACATCTTTTCCATTAACAACAAAAATATCTGTTGAGTAAATCTCATTTGATTCAAGCGGATTTATAACAAGCTCAACCTCACTACCTGATGATGATTGCTGTAATAATAAACCACTACTTATCGGAGTGAAAATTAATAATAGAAGAACTAGTTTTTTCAAATGATTTTTCCACTCATTTTTATCTAAAAAAAAGGCAGTAAGAGATAAAATTGGTATTAAGGAACCTAGAGCTAAACCGATATTTTTTATTGCTGCTTGTTGACAAGGATAAACAATCCGTGATGGTTTTGTACCAGTTCGAAAAATTAACCATAATAGATTCAAAACTATGAAAACCAACAGACTTCGTTTAATCGCTTTTTTAGAGTCTTTTTGGTAAATTTTGCCAGTTTTTTTACAAACCATTGGTGCTTCTTGAGTTTCTATCACAGAAATCTTCATCTTGAAAATTAATAGGATTCTGATACTAAATAGCTTTTTACTTTAGTTTCTAAGATTATTTCAATAATTGAGATTTCATCATTTTTCTTTAAATAATAATATTAAAAGAGGTAATTGTGTTATATCATTCAATTATCAATTGAGAGGTTGATAAAAAAATGATAAGGAAAGAATTAATGAGACTTATTTTTATTATGGGAGTAATTTTGGGATTAGCTAATCTAAGTTACTTGGTTATTTGTGAACCCGTTCTAGAAAGTGATATAATATTTTCAGAAACTTTTGATGATAATGACTTGTCCGATTGGCAACTAAGAGGTAATAATACTGAAATTGAGTTTTCTGTTAACAATAATTACCTTCAATTAGATTTTACTGAAGTAGGACATTGTTCTTATTCTCTTAATAAGAATTTTACCAACTTTAACTGTTATTTTGATGCGAAACTATCTATAAGTGATATGAAAGGAATTACAGGTATTGGTTGTAGCTTTTACAATAGTACAGATGACATAGTTTGTGGTTTTACCTTTTATTTATCTGATGCAGGGTCTATGTTTGATTCTTTAGGTAATTTTCCCGTCTATAAAATTGGTACCATAATGGCAGACAAATTTTTCAGTATCAGCGAGAAAATTTCTGATAAAGAAAACACCTATATTCCTCATATTTTAGAAACCGGCACATTATATAATGCTTCGACTTTAAGCTATTATCAAATTAAGCTAATAGTTCAAAATTTCGATTCTAGCTTTAAAGCTAAATATGATGATATCTTTTTAACAAAAGAATTCAGTGTTAATGCAGGTCCTTCGTATCTCTTTGTTACTGCATCAATGATAACAACATGTTTAGTAATTTATCTGCTAGATAAATACCAATTGAATAAGAAGAAGAATTAATTTATTCTTCCTTTTTTCTTTCTTTTTAGATTATAGTAAATTGAACAACGTTGCTATAGTTGCTTGACAAATCTTCTTCATAAAATCAAAATTAATATTATCAATAGTATCTGCTTCTGTATGATAATACGGATAACGAAACTCGAAAGTATCTGTTATTGCAATTGCAGGAATTCCTTCACGCCAAAATGGTGCGTGATCAGATCGTAATAAATCAATTACTTTTAATGAGATTTCCTCAAAATCCATAGCCACTTCTAAATTATGAAATGGTAAATCAATTGATTCTAATTGACATTGCTGAGAGAAAATTTCAGCTAACGTATTGGAATTCTTATCAGCAAAAATACCAACAAAATTTCCTTTCATTTCACTCAAATTGACTTTATATGAAGGATATTTTTGAGGATCTATACCAGAGGGATATTTCTGTGTATATTTATTTTCAGTAGAATAACCAATTTCCTCAAGGTTGATAACTCCAGCAATTTTATTCAATGATTTCTTATTATCCTTTACCCAAGCTGAGCTACCAACGCAAATGGTTTTGCCAATCCAATTATTCCTTGTAATATTTGCATAGTGCTTCATTAAAGATTCAACATATCGAAGCTCTTTTTTTGTGGCTTCATTTTTAACACTACTATAAGCAAATTGCCAAGCTTCAGTAATACTCTTTCCTTGAATAATAGCTTCTTCTCTTAATTCATCTATTTTATTAAGGAGCTTAATAGTATGATAAGAAGTAAATCGAAGCTCCTCATCTATAAGCTTTGAATCTATCATTAATTTCCTAAATGTTCGTTCTCGAGTGGGATGGCATTCCTCTAAGGTAAAACCAATAAACCGAATATTATATTTAAGATTTGTATTTGCCAACAATCGAGCAATTTCCAACATCCCTGCAACACCTGATCCATTATCATTCACTCCAGGGGAAACATTCATGGTATCATAATGTGACGTTACAAGTATTTCCTTTTCAGAACCATTATCGATCAGACCTTCGATATTCCTAAAATTAAAATCAAAACCATCTACTCGAAAAACATGTTCTTTTGTTTCTAAACCAAGATTATCCATTATCCATCGAAGATAATTACCAACTTCATCTAATAATTCGGGATTATCTAGAGGATGTTTAACACCTTCTATGTAGAGCAAATGCTGATATAATTTTTCTATATTAACTTGATTTAAGTAAGACTTTAAGCTCAAAAGTCATGTTCCTCGCAACAATAAGATAAAGGAAAAATTCTTTTTATTAATTAAAAATTTGTCGAAGTGTGTTAAGTATTTTTTACTTTCAATAATCTCTCCAGAAAGTCCTTTTTTTGATCATTAAGAAATCTTTGATTATGAGTAGTCATCACACCTACATACCTTGGTTCAAAAATAAACCTATTCCAAATGAAGGTCTTTTGGAAGCTGAACAACAAATGAAAATCCTAAGGTTATGTATAGCTTGCCAAAATTTCAAAGCTTTTAAATTGAAGGAAATAAATGAAATGTGGATTTTTCTCTATTGCCCAAATTGTGCGGAAGTAATCAAGATACCACGTAAAAGAAATTATGCTTATACAAAATGGGATAAAGAAAAGTGGAAATAAAAAAAATAAAGCAAAAATTATGATTCAAGTGCTGAACCACAACTGCTACAATAGGTAGAGGCTAATTCATTGGCAGAACCACATATTGGGCAATATTTTGTTTTAGATTGTGGTTGCTGAGATGCAGGATAGGGAGGTGGTTGTGCATATGTTTGTTGATAGGGTTGTTGGTATGGTTGTTGATAGGTTGTACCCATAACTGGAGCAGGTTTGTACCCATCCCATTCTACTAATGGCAAACCAGCATCATCAGTAAAGCTTCCTACGAGAATCATTATAAAATCTACTAAAACGCCAATTCCAAATAAACCTTCAGTACATAAATATAATACCCCTGTGCCAATTTTATTTACATAAAATCTATGTGCACCTAAAAAGCCAATAAAAATACATAATATTAAAGCTATTAACCTACTTTTAGGGGATGAGGGTGGAGCTACTCTTGGT
>JAEORJ010000144.1 GCA_016840945.1 Candidatus Gerdarchaeota archaeon | reverse complement strand
TTTCTGCAACTTTGATTGATATTGAAGGCGATTTATGTGTTTTATCTGTGGCTCGAGATATCTCCGAACTTACACAAGCTCTAGAAGCTCTTAAAGAGAATGAAACGCGATATAGGATTTTATTTGATGAATCTCCTATTCCTTTTTTCAAAATTAATCTATTTGATATGAAATTGCTGTTAAAAAATTACCAATCACTCTCAATTAATGAATTAATTGAAAAGCTATATTCTGACGCTAATTTATTAGCAGAAATAATATCTAAAATAAAAATTGTTGAAATTAACAAAAAGGGATTAGAATTTATTGGTTCGAAAAATAAAGAATTTATGCGCCTACATTTTAAGATAGATCAGTTAATGAAAAATTTTCAAATGTACACTAGAATACTTAGTTTTCTAATCTCAGGAGAAAGTACTTATGAGGATGAATTCACTATTTATGATTTAAATGATAAAAAATTACATATTTTACTTCGCATTTCGATAGCTCCAGGATCAGAGGAAAATTGGTCAAAAGTTCTATTATCAATCGTTAACATAACGGATCGAAGAAGAGCTGAATTTAATTTAGATAGAGAACGAAAGATTATCAAGATTATTGCTGATGCATCAGTAATTAGCAAAGATGCTGATGATTTATGCAATAGAGTGTTAAAAGGCTTAATTGATACAATGCAATTTGATTTTGGAACTATAAGATTGTATGATAAAAAAACAAACCAACTTAAACCTTTTACAATCATAGGTATCGATGATATACAAAAGGAATATATTCGTCCTCTATCTTTAGATAATAAAAATCATTTACTAATTCAAAGATTATTAGAAAAAGAAATTTTCTTTGTTGAGAATATTGTCTTAAATGGTTATGGTAAGGATTCTACTTTATTCAAAAATCTTGGTGCTAAAGCTTACATTTTTTGTCCATTGTTAGATTCAACTGGAAAGATATTAGGTTCTATGCAAATTGGTTCAAAATCAGTTAAAGAAATTGCTGAAAGTGATAAAATTTTCTTCCAGACTATTGCTAACATGTTTTCAATTATCTTAGATTTGATGCTACAAAATAAACAATTATAAAAATCGAATATAGTGAGTCTACATTATCCTTTTAAATTAACTAATTGGATTTTTTAATAAGAGAAAAATAACTTAATAGTAAGCTATTCAGTAAATCTTAATGAAATTAACTTTAGGTGAGTAATTTGATAGAAAATCCCGATGCTTATATTATCTCAGAAATAACCAATGAATTAACCAAAACCTTAACCAAGCTAAAATTAAAAGGGGACCCACGAGTCCAACCTGTTACTAAAAAAGCTAGCTTTGGTGACCTTTGTACACCTGTTTTTCCATTAGCAAAAGATAATAAAAAGAATCCAAATGAATTGGCAAATGAAATTGCTTCTGCTATGACAAAAATTGATTTGATAGATGAAATTAATGCTGAAGGTGGTTTCATCAATTACTCATTGAATAGAAAATTAGCTTCTAAAATTATCTTAGAATATATACTAGCAAATGAAGATTATTTCAAAAGTGATTCTTACAAAGGAATTAAAATTATCGTCGAACACACTTCAGCGAATCCTAATGGTCCAATACATATCGGTAATTTTCGGGGATCCGTTATTGGTGATGTTTATGCACGACTCTTGAAAGCAGTTGGTGCAGATGTAAAAACACACTTTTATGTAGATGATCTTGGTCATCAAATTCCTGTTTTAGTAATTGGTTATAATCTATTAAAGAAATATAACAAAGTACAAACAGATGTCAAAATTGATCATTATTTGGGTTTAATATATGGTATAACACATACAATGTATGACATACAAAGATTCAAACAAGAGATGGAAGAGAAATACAACATAATACTGGGAGTAAATCCTTATTGGTTTACAGAAGATGAAGAAAAAGCGTTAAAGAAGCAATTAGAAGCTAAAAAAATTCCTGAAAAAGAATTACTTGAAGTTGATAAGCAATTTACTTTCTTCTATAAATTACAAGGAAATATTTACAGTCGATTTAATGAGTTATATGATGATATTAAGAATTGCCTTGAGAAAGAAAAGATCGATTTACCAAAAGCAATCCCTGACTTAAATAGACAATATATGAATCAAGAAAAAGAGGCTGTTAAAAAAGTTAGATCAACATGTGAGGATGTTGTAAAAGGGCACAAAGAAGAATTAGCTAAAATGGGTATAACTCATGATTCATTTGATTGGGAAGCTGATTTGCAATGGAGTGGCAAAGTAGATACTGCTTTAGAAACACTTGTGAAAAACGGGTTCATTATTAAAGATGGTAAAGCAAGAATATTTGACTCCAACAAAGCAGCTGATTTAGAAGGCGCTCGTGAATATCTGGGTTTAAAGAAAACATATGAAGTTCCAAAAGCTATTTTGATCACTTCAACTGGTGATACTTTATATCTATTACGAGATATTGCTTATTCTCTCGAGAAAATTGATCATTTCAAGGCTGACAGAGTATACAATGTTATTGGTAAGCAACAAGAACTAACTCAAAGACAATTGAATTTAGCCTTAAGAGCTATTGGAAGAAGTGATGTAGCAAATAAAATATTACATCTAAATTATGAATATATGGAATTAAAAGGTGCTTTAACTAGTATGAGTGCGAGAAGATTACAGTATATTACTCCTCTTGAATTATTAAATCGCACAAAGGAAGCTGTGCATAAAGGATTCCTTAAAGAACGAGATTATCCTGAAGATGAAAAAGAGAAGATTGCAGAACTAGTTGCTGTTGGGGCTATAAAATATTCAATAATAGCTGTAGGGTTGATGAAGAAAATGATTTTTGACCCTAAAGAAGTTATTTCATTATCAAACAATACCTCTCCCTTCATACAATATGCTTATGCTCGGTCTCAAAATATCTTAGCTAAAACAGATTTCAAATGGAAGAAAGACAAGATAGAAACATTATCAAATCTAATAGAAGATGAAGAATGGTTCTTAATTCAAGAATTTGCTAAAATGCAACAAATTGTATTAGATGCCACAGAACAAATTAAACCGGAGTTATTATGTTCTTACCTTTTTGATATTGCTAATTTATTCAATAAATTCTATGACAATCATCGCGTTTTAGATGCTGATACTCCTAACTTAGTCACAGCAAGACTAGCATTAACATATATAACAGGAATTGTTTTATCCAAAGGTTTGGATTTACTAGGCATAGAATCGCCTCCAAGGATGTAATTGTGCATAAAATGCGTAATACCTTGATAGGATTGTAGATAACACATTCACTTTTGAATAAATACCTAGTAATTATTGTTACAACTAGTGGAAGGTTGGTTACTAATAGACAGTTCAACCACAAATAGTCCGGAGTATATTACTAAATACAGTTTAAAAAAAAGGTGTTGCTGCCTTGGAAAGATCTGATTATAGAACTGATTACGATTCACAAAATCCTTTGCGCGATCTTGTGGACCAGCAAAAAAGAAGATATAATGAAAAACCAATTGAGAAACCTTTAGGTAAAACAAATTGTTACGTTATTGGAGTAGGTGGCGGTGGAAATAATACTATCAATAGGCTTATGACCACCTCAATCAAAAATGCTTTTTGTATTTGTGTAAACACTGATCTCCAGCACTTAAATTCAATAAAATGCGATAATACATTATTAATTGGTAAAAAGACCACCCGAGGTTTAGGTAGTGGTGGGAAACCTGAATTGGGCCAAGCAGCTGCAGAAGAATCTTATCATGAAATTGAACGAACGATTTCAGATGCAGATATTATCTTTCTAACTTGTGGATTAGGTGGTGGCACAGGAACTGGTGCTATGCCAATCATTGCTGAAATAGCTAAAAATTCAGGTGCTTTAGTTATCAGTGTAGTTACATTGCCTTTTACAATTGAAGGGTCGCGTAAAGAAAAAGCTAGCCGTGGTCTAGAAGAATTACAAAAATACTCTGATACAGTAGTTATCATTGAAAATGATAAATTGCTTGAAATCGTTCCTAATTTACCAATAGAAGAAGCTTTTAGTGTAGCAGATGAAGTTTTAGCAAATTATATCTATTCAATAATTACAACAGTCTCTGAACCAGGACAGATTAATGTAGATTTTGCTGATTTGATGTCTATTGTTTCAAATGGAGGAGTTACTGTTTGTGGTGTTGGCGAAGCAAAAGGAAATAACCGCGCCGAAGTAGCGATTCAAAAAGCATTAACTAATCCACTAATTTCCGTTAATTATGAAACAGGAACAGCAGCATTGGTACATGTAACAGGCGGTTCAACAATGTCTTTACAAGAAGCAACAAGTGTTGTTAATATTGTTCGTAAGAAAATTAGATCAAATGCTGAAGTTATCTGGGGTACAAAAGTAGATCATGAATTAGGTGATCTATTACGAATAACTGTTGTTATTTCAGGTGTTGAAAGCAATCAAATTAGAAGCATGCATAAAAAACACGAATACTTGGATGCTCCACCATACACAATAGCCTCTGGGCAAACATCTCTTGATGTGCTAAAACCAGAGCGTGAAAAAGAGAACTGGTTGAAGAAAGACACTATCTCAAGTATAAGAGAAATAAGAAAACTTGCTAAAGAAAACCAAGTTCAACAAGAAGAAAAGAAACCTAAATTATCAGATGATAAAGAGATCGAAGAATTTTGGGATGAATTAGGTATACAACATAAACTTGAGTAATGGAAGGTAGTATAAAAAACTGAAAGTAAACCTTATAAAATACTTCCTAACCCTTTTTTTCATAATTGTAAATTAACTCTAGCCTTGTGGTGTAGTAGGCCAATCATTGCAGCCTTTGGAGTTGCAGACGGAGGTTCGAATCCTCCCAAGGCTACCATTTTTATATAATAGTAACTCTTAATGATTGATTATGATGATTAGGATTTTCGTTACAGGTGATTTACATATCCCCTCAAGGGCAACAATGCCCAAAACCCCTCGGAACGCATCGGCCA
>JAEORJ010000143.1 GCA_016840945.1 Candidatus Gerdarchaeota archaeon | reverse complement strand
TTTGGCATGGTCAGATTATCTATGCGTGAGCTTAGAAAAGGAAAGTTACCACAAGAATTAAGTAAACAATTACAAAAAGATTGGAACAGTTTTTATGTCTAATATTCCAGAAAGCAAGATGCAAAATGTTAAGGCATCAATTGAAAAATATATTGGTGATAATCTTGTTACAACCGAAGGATTAAAAGTTAATTATGAGGGTCTTCAATTTGAAACTGACGGATTAGCTGAATGGGTACAAGAAGATTTAATTGGAAATACTTCTGAATTTCATAGGCAAGTTGATGAGCAGAATAGATATGGACAAACTACTTCTATACTTTTGAATTTTAATATTTTTGTTAAAAAAAATGAAACTAAGAAAACGAATAGACATTATGAAATAAGAGATCTTATTTCAAACTATTTTAAGATAGGTACAGAAATTAATTTATATGATTTTTATAATGGTGATTTTAGTACTGTATTACAAGTAATGAAAATAAGAGAAATTGTAACAGATAGAAAGATACCTGATGATAATTTTTATCAGTATGCTTATACAGTGAGTTTAGACTGGTTAGAAAAATGGGAGGTTTAAAATGAAAATTGATAAGGAAAAACTTAATGAAGTTTTAACGCGTGATTGTGGATTGTCAAGAAAGAGAAGTGAAGAATTAACGACTATTTTATCACAATCAGATATTTTAACAGAAGAGAAAAAAGAAAAGAAAATAATAACTAAAACTATTAGTGAAACTTTAGAAAATAAAGATGATAAAAATAAGAAGGAGGTAAAATCAAATGATATTCACAAGTAAAGATGGAGAACTAAGACTTTTAGATGGAACCGCCTCTACCGGACCATATTATATGGAAATTTTATTTGTTAATTCAGATCTTAATTTTCCAGTTGGTCGTGGTAGACCGGAAGAGAATTTAATTTTAAACAGAGGCAATGCAGATTCAAATGCACAGTACAGCGATGGACCTGATGATCCTATTTTGGAAGGATTGCCTTTTACTGCTTCTCTAATGGCTGATGATACTGTTAATACTCAATATCTTGTTGATCTATTAAGTGGTGTTACTGTTATTAATGGAAAGAGTATGACAACTACAAAAGGGACATCAACTGTTACTGTTACTGCCACATCCGCTGTTAGTACGCCAGCATTCGCAGATACTCGTAAGACCTGTTACAATGCGGAAATACTTTATGATGGATCAAACGATCTTGGTTATCGACTTAAAGAAATTTATTTTAATCCAATGAATCAAACTATTAACGAGGGTGTTGATAGTATTACTATAAATCTTAATGGAATGATACATGGTAATATCGAAAGAATTACTGCATTTTCTAGCGGGACTACGATTCAAAATTAATATTTAATAAAGGAGAGTATATATTATGGAAAAAATTAAAGTATCAAAAAAAGAAATCTCAGAAGAGAATAGAGACATTCTGGAAATAAATATTGAGGAATTGGTTGAAGGAAATAATATTTTTGAAAGCCGGGGTATTTCAAAATTAAAAGTTACTCATGATGGTGAAGTTAAGATTTTAAATATACCTATTAAATCAAGTGGCGTAAGTGAATTAATAGATGAAATCAGAAAGGGGACACCACAACCACCAATTATAAATATGATTGTTAGACCAAGCGATCCTCTTTTTAAAGAGTTAAGGTTAGCCAGAAAGCAACATGTTAAGACCTTTGATTTGACTGATGAAAAATATTTAAAAGAGCTTGAAGATTATAATACAGATTTAGGTCTTAAGATCGTATTGCAAGGATTGAATTTTAATATAAAAGATAAAGAAAAAAATATTGTAGAAGATGGCGATAAAAAAATTAAAATTCTAAGAAGCATGGGTATAACAGGTTCTCAATTTACACAGTTAGTAAATGATATAACTTCTTTGACTCAATGGGAGGAAGAAAAAGAATCTGATTTTTTAGAATAAGCATGGGTGATGACGATCTGGAAACAGATACATTGCTCTACCGCGATATGTTTATCGCGACTGAATTTTTAAATTGTACACATGAAGAATTTTTAAAAAAGCCAAAAATCGAACGAACAAAATTAAGAATGTTTTTAAATGTAAAGATGAGAAAAAGAAAATTTAATTTCGATGAATATAAAGAATGAAAGAAGATTTAACAGTCAGAGTTGGAGCGAATGTTACAGGATTAAATCAAGCTCTTAGCAGAGCCGATAAAACTGTTGATAGATTTGCTACTTCTGTATCGAGACATGCGAAAAGAGCTGCTTTTGCAATAGGCGGAATTATAACTGCTGCTAGTATTCTTGGTGCAAAGTTTGATAAAGAAATGAGATTTGTTGGCGCTATTACAAACGCAACTGCTGATGAATTTGAGAAATTAACTGCTATTGCAAGAGAGATGGGTAGAACAACAGAATGGACTGCTGCTCAATCTGCTCAAGGCTTAAGGTTTTTAGGAATGGCAGGATTATCTGCTACAGAAGCAATCGAAGCATTGCCCGGAGCATTAGATTTAGCAACTGCTGGAGAAATGGATTTGGCAAGGGCTGCTGATATCGCAACGAACATCCTTGCACAGTTTTCAATGGGAGTAGATCAACTAACAAGAGTAGATGATGTGCTTGCAAAAGTTCAATCTAGTGCCAATACAAATATCGAACAAGCTGCCGAAGCATTTGTTTATGGCGGCACAATGGCAAAGCAATTTGGAATGGAAATAGAAGAGCTTGCTGCTTTTGTGGGCTTGTTAGCTAATAGAGGTATTAAAGCATCATTAGCTGGAACAACAATGAGACAGGCAATGATTAAATTAATCAATCCATCGAAAGAAGCACAAGAAGTAATGTATAAATATGGGATTACAGTAACAGATAGCGAAGGGAAATTAAGAAATTTTACCGATGTTGTTCTTGATATGATCGAATCACAAGTTAATGCAA
>JAEORJ010000142.1 GCA_016840945.1 Candidatus Gerdarchaeota archaeon | reverse complement strand
GCTATTTTGAATTATACTGAATTGGATACTTTGTCTTGGCTTTCGGTAAATTATCTGGGTTTAATCAATGTTACTGCTATTGATGTACAAGGATATTATGTCTATCTGACAGAATGGCTTGGTGGTACAACACAATCTTTGCATGTTATAAATAATCTAAATCCACATGCTCCTTATATTACTTATTCGCGTAATCGTTATGCCTATAATTATGATGTGCAAGTAGATGGTAATATCTTGTATTTGGCTGGTACTGATCAAGGACTTGGTTTCTGGATATACAACATAACTGATCCCTATGCAGTAGAAATTAGCGATTATATTACAGATAATACTTATGGTGTCTGGGGTTTTGGCCAATACGCTTTAATGGCAAATTATCAAAATGGTGTAGCTATTGTTGATGCAACAAATCTTCTTTCGATTACAACCGCATCTAGCTATACAGGAGCATCCAGAGCTTTTCAAATAACAACAGATGGTGATTTTACCTATGTAGCAAATATGACTTCATTAGTTATTCTAAGGCATTTTGCTAGTATGGGAGCTTCATTTGTAAGTGGTACATCCACAGCCCAATCAACAACTATTTCTAACCTTGGTTTCTTTGATCACATAACAGGTGGTACTTTAACAGTAAGTCAATATGCGCCTGTAGGTACAAATGTTAAGATATTTGTTAGTGCTGACGGTGGAGTAAATTGGCAAGAAGTTACACCAGGTGTTGCATTTAGTTTTATTAATATGGGTAAAGACCTTCGTTGGAAAGCTGAAATAACTGGTCCAGGGGATAAGAGTGCCCGTATCTATGAAATCTCAATTGAATATACTACAGAATTCAATCCCATGTGGTACTATATTTTCGGTGGAGCAGGTGGTGGATTATTATTAATCATAATAATAATCATTATAGCTGCTAGCGTGAAAAAGAAGAAAAAAGGTGTTCCAACACGTTAATTTATGAGATGATTATTCATCTCATATTATTTTTTCTAATTATCATCTAATTTATTTTTAGTTCTACATAGAAAATTGTTCCTTTTTCTTTAGAAGATTCAAAATAAATTTGCCCATCTAAATATTCTTCAGTTAAAATTCTTGAGCTATAAGTTCCCAAACCTCTACCAATTCCTTTTGTTGAAAAAGAACGCTGAAATATCTGACTTTTAATTTCATCAGTTAAAACAAGACTATTTTTTACACTGAAAATAATTTTCGAATCTTGTTGCTTACAACCTAAAATAATTTCATCATGAATTTTAGTTGCTTCTAAAGCATTTTTTATCAGATTTAAAAGAATACGACGTAATAAACGATCATCAGTCTTAAAAACAATAGAAGCTATTTCTTTTTCTAGAACAATCCTCTTATCTTTTGTTATATTATCTGTGGAAATTGTGTGAATGACTGATTGTAATAAATCCAAAGAATTGATTTTTTCGAATTCTGGTTTTAATTGTTTGCTTTCAAGTTTTATTAAGTCTCTTTGAGCTTCTATTTCCTCAATAAGTTTACTACTTTCATCTTTTAAACCAGTGAAATATTGATCTTGGATCTCATTTAATCCATCTCTAGGGAAAAATTCTATTCTACTTGATAAAGCCCAAGCTGTATTGGCAATATCATGAATAAATGTTCGTTCTAAATATTCGCGTCTTTTTCTATTGCTAATATCATCTATAACTACTATGAAATATTTTTCATCATCCACATCTATTGGTTTAGCTTTAACATGTAAGTCCAATGAGATTTGTTGTTTATTTTTGAGAATTGTTATGCGAGCATCATTTTCTTCTTCTTTCCCAGTTTCCTGACATTTTAAAACTGTCAATACTGCACCACAATACATGCAATCATGACCTGCACCACAGCCATTATCATGATCGTGTGCATGTATGCATTCTAAAAGTTCTCCCGGTCTCTGTCCTAATGCCTCTTCAAATTTCTCTTTGCCAATATTTTTTACAAAGGATTCATTTGCATACACAACTTGTCTTGATTTATTCAAAATTGCAGCCATACTTGGTAAAACATCTAAAATTCTAATAGCATTTCTTAAACCAAGGATTCTAATAGTTTGAAGAAGAATTTCATCTCTTTCAAATCTTTCAATTGGAGCAAATTCTGTGTTTGTTTCACTCAAGATATTTCAACAACGTCTATTTATTATTATTATATAAAGTAAAAATTATTTATGTCGATAATGGTTTTTAAATTAATTAGTTTTATGCTTTAAAAAATAATTACTTTTTTTAAAAATATAATATAATTAAATAATTTATAATATAATTAAATATGGAATTATTTAAAATTTTTATTTACAAATATCAGAGATTATTAGTATATAGAAAATTTCATTTTCAATTGTTAT
>JAEORJ010000141.1 GCA_016840945.1 Candidatus Gerdarchaeota archaeon | reverse complement strand
TGGTAACATAATAAATTCCATTATAACCAGTCATTATATCATTTGCTATAAAAAAGCAATGAACATTATCATCAGAATCTATAAGTAACCTTGGTGTAGTAGATGAGGTTAAATGTGTTCCTGAAATAGGTTCCATTATATGCCAAGTATCGTTTTGTGTTTTATATTCATAGTAAACTTTAGTGCTATAGGTTCCAATATATTCCCAAATAAAATGAATTGTACCAAATGAATCTACACCTATACTTCCTTGCCCATTATTTCGAGTTGATTGATAGACTAATACTTCATCTGATAGGTATTCTATTTCATTAAATTGAACTACTACTAATGATTGATAGGTTATATAAAATAAATATCCATAATTAATTGCTGCAAAAGAATTATCTAAAATAAACAGGGGATGTATTGAGTGATCCTTATCAGTTACTACATGCTCTGTTTGCCAAGTTAAAGTTGAGCCCAATCTTTTTCGATAAAAAATATCTGATTTTCCAGTAATTATTGTTTCATAAAAAATGTAAATATCTTTTGTACTAGAGTTTTCCACTAAACCAGCAAAATAACCACCATTTAATCCATTAATTAATTCATCTGTGTTATAAATCGATCCATTTACAAAAAATTCTAAATGATGTATTGGACCTGAAATCTCATTTGCTAGTAAATGAAATCCCCCTGTTATGTTACTGAGATATAATCCAAATTTATCGAATTTATTAGTATATTCGTAAATAAGTTTCAAATCAGACCAACTTTCACCATTATTTGATGAATTACAAAAATACATTTTATATTTCAATGATAAATCATCAAATTTAGTAAAAGCAAGACAATCTTTGTTTTTTTCTGAATAAATTATTTCCACTTTATTAGGATTATCTTCATCAAAAATAGTGTTTATGGTGGACCATTTATTTGTTGATAAATTTCTTGTTGTCATGAGTAAAGTACTATTTATAACACTTCCACTACTAGGTAATTGTTTTTTAATCCAAACTAATTCAAGGATGTTATCAGATAAAGTAGAAACTAAGCTTGAGTATTCAAAATTGTATTCCCTTTTTATTATTGCTGAATTAATCCATGATGTTTGATTTGCATATTTATAGAGATAATTAATTTGCCAGATTGTCTGTCTTTTAGAAATATAAGCTAAATGTAATGTATTGTTTGTATCAACAAGCAAATTTAATTCTGATATTGTTATTTCACTATCTGAACGGATGATCATACTAGGTAATGACCAACTAGTAGTAGTATTATCAATTGATGAGATATAATTTAGTTCATCACCTAAAGTGCTTAAATGTTTAATAATAACACCATGAAAAATACCATTTAAATCTCTGACAAAAATATAATCATCACGCTCTAGTATAGGAGCTGTTATTTGATCAGGTTGACTCCAAACATACCCATCTGATAAATAATCATAGGTTTCTAAGGTATTTACAAAATTTGATAATTCACCTTTATTATCATTAGAAAAATCATATATTATGTTATTATTTGTGGCATTTGTCGATTCTAATTCTATTGCAAATATTGGACTTAATGTAATGATAATTATAGTAAGGATTTGGATTTTTCTCATCAATTTATTCATATTTTAAACACTACCTTACTTTACTATTTTCTATTAAAATGATTTGTCACAAATCCAAATTATTTAATAGAAAATTCTTAGAATAATCACTCTGTTATATTTTCCTTGCTTTCACCTGAAAAGTATACTTTATCAACAGAATCATCAATAATTCTGATTCTATTCATACGTCCCCAACGTTCTCTAGCAATTATTTCTTTATTTTCTAATTCAGTCAAGTAATAAGATACTTTTGCTTTTGAAAAACCTGATTCTGAAGTAATTTTACTTTGAGTTGTAACACCATTTTGGCTTTTTATTATTCGTAAAATTTCTTTTTCTGGTGATGAAAGTAAAGTCTCAACAATTTCTTTTCTTTCAATATCTGTTCGAGATTTCAGTATGAAAAATACTGCTAATCCTCCAAAAATAAACCCACCTACAAAAGTACCAATTAAACTTAACCAGAAACCTTTACCATAGGGTTCAGGTGTTTGAATTGAGGTTTCATAAATATTAAATCGAATAATCCATGTTTGTGTTTGATCAGCAAAAATGTTATAAAAATACCACTCGAGTCGACGATCATCAACTGATTTATAATCAGGTTCGGGATCCACTGCAGATTGATTATACAATATGAATTTAGCAGGTAAAATAAGAATTAGCGAAAATTGTTCTATATCATCATCATGTGTTATAGACCATTGTAAAAAGGAGCTTTGATAGATATCATTATTTTTGATAATGGCGTGTTCAAGGAGATAATCAATCGTAAAAGAATAAAAATCACTATCATGAATTGGTTCTCTTAATGAGATATTTAGTTGATTTATATTACCAATTATATCCCATTGATATGCTAAATTACCAAAAGTGTCATAGACATCAATCGTTGATATTCTACTATCAGCTAAAATAGTGGTTATGTCAATTAAATGCATTATATAATAAACATCAGTACTCCCTATGTTTTGATAGGTAAAATCAGTTGAGATACTAACATCATCACCATTTGAATTTACATTAAAGTAAATATCATAAATAATCCGTGTAAGATTGGGATTCAAACTTTGTAAAGGTTTGAATAGAGTTGTAAGTGAATTATCAACAGGGCAATTAAATTCTGATAATGATTTTTGTTCATTAAATAAAAATTCTTCTTGTGGAAAAGTAGATGTAGTAAAGAGAGTTAATTGTATAATCGTTAGTGTTGAAATTATAAGAATTAAATTTACTTTTAATATCAAATTATTACTTTTCAATTTCTCTTCCTCACACATCGCTTTATTATAATCCTAGTACTAAATGAAATAAAACTGAAACCAATTACTATCACTAAAATTGAATTAAGACTACTAAGACTAGTTGGGTTTATATTAATTGTACAATCAAATCCAAGAATGATTTGTTCAATATTGTCTACATACGGGATAGATATCCAAAAATCAGCTGGAGTATTATCTCTCAATTGGACATTAAATTTAGCATAAACATTCGAATAAACACCTATCTTATCTCCATTTGTTTTTATTAGATCTATTATTTGTCGAAATCTCATTTCGAAAATATATGAACCACAGAATAATTCAATCACAAATTCTTGAGTTTCACTAATTGCATAAGGTCCTAATCTGTCATAATTTGTTGGTTCTGAAAATTCAGCAATAATATTAAAAGCTAAACCTTTCATTTCTTCTGAATAAGACCAATTATTAATATTCATTTGAAGATAAGTATCTTTTAAAGCAGTAACATCATAACCATTAATAGTTTGATTTTGTGATACAATATTAGCAGAAAAATCAAAAGCAGTATCTTGATCAAGATAATTTCTGCTAAAATTTACATATGTTCTGGAAGTTTCTGATAAACCATATATATCCCAATCAATTTCATTTAAAGCATAACCTTTACCCGCTAGATAATCTAATGAATTAAGATAAATTGTAGGACTATTATATTCTGAAATATAATTCATTACCAAATTAACACTACATTGATCATTGATTTCAAAAAACATCTCAGGACCATTAGCCTTTGGAATAATTAAATTATAAAATTGGCCTGAAAAAATTTTAAAATAATCTTCCTCTTCAATTAAGTTTGCTTGAGAAACAATTTGAGTAGTTTTCATGAGTAAAGGTGATACAAATAGAATTATTGTTGATAAAATAAAGATAACTCTACCAATTTTCCTCATTTACATCATCCTATTATGAAAGGTAATTTGTTAATCACATTTTTTTATGGTTTAATAGTTAAAAAATCATTCTATAATTGTTCAGAAACATCTGAACAGTTCGCGAACTGTGATAACGGAGAATTTAACTTAAGTTTCACCATATATAATATAGTGAAGATTTAAAGAAGGATTTACCTTTTTGATCTTTAAGAACAGTGATCATGTCAAAAGATGACGTTCATATCAGAGATCATGGGGGATTTTTTTCGGGAAAAATCCCCCTACCTTCCCCATTTTTTATTGGTACCGTATTCTTATAATGAATAACTTCACATTTAAAACTAGTTGATCTTATTTCTATTGTTCAGAAAAATGCTGAACAGTTCATTTAACTGTTAGTAAGGAAGTCTTAATTATTTTTGATGCATAATATTATATGTTGATTAGGAACCCTTGCATGGTATAAATTATGGCTGATAAATACTATACAGGAAGGATCCAAATCCCTCTTGATTAAAATACCTCGGTCGGGGTTGATTTCCCCGACCCTAATTCTTTTATCATTAAAAAAATCAAATGAATTTGTCTGCTGCTTCTTCTGTTATTTCTTCTTCTTCCTGAATTTCTTCATCTTCATTTTCATCTTCAGGGTTTGGTTCTAATCCTCTAGCAATTCTGCTAGCTCGAAGCTCAGCGATTAATTCCTTGTCTCTTTCTCTCTCAATTGTAGGATCTGCTACTGATGAGTATGTCCGTCTAAAACGTGAAAGTGTGAAAGCTATACCAATTTGTATTAAAATAAATAATGCTGGTACTGCAAAGTGAGAAATAATAGAAAATTCAAATGCTTCAGGAAAGCTTTGATATTTTTCCACTAAAATATAAATTACTAATGAAATAGGTATTGATGTTATAGCATTAATAAAGCTAACAGCAACCGCTTCTTTCTTATGAGCAACTAGATAGGATACAAATAGCCCCATAGTGGGAGACAAAATAAAAATACCAAAATCATAAAATCCACCAGGATTTTCTTCTGTAATAAAAGCATAAGCTAAAGTAAGTAATCCGCCTAATTCTAGAACACTTAAAACGATTGCTAAAATTATAAAGCGTTTCTTATTAGGGATAAATTTAAGTTCACTCCAGGTTGGTCCTCTGATTTTATCTTCTATCGAATCCGCTTCATTAGTTGATAATTCTTTTTCAGGTAAAGATTCTTCAGTAACAGAGTGATTATCAGATTCTTCAGTCATGTTAATACACCAGTA